>NZ_JAUBTV010000040.1:0-62347 GCF_036705145.1 Microcoleus sp. B5-D4
CAGAAGGAGTCAAGCTATTTACTTCTATGCTTCAAATTTTTGACGCCACACCCGATTTAGACGGATTTAATTTAAGTAGCAAAACAAATAAAAGTCAATTTACAAAAAAAGCCGATACTACTACAGTATTAGGCAAGAAAGTTAAATTAGATTCTGAGCGTCCTGTAATTGATTGTTACTTTTACTCTGCCGTTTTGCAATTGCCACTCTTGAAAAAGCCTATTCCATTAGTTACGCGAAATGTAATAGTTTACAAATAAATTGCTTGTTTTAATGAAGGAAACACTAATTTTTATGGTGTTTATTTGGCATTTTACTTACGGAACTACAGTCGGAGCTACAGTGGAAAAGTAACTTTAGGTTAAAAATGCTTGTCACTATTCTGTCTAAAAGAGTAGACTAGAATAAAAGTAGCAAGCTTATTAGAAAGTTCATGACTCAGAATACTGAAGTTAGTATCGGCGGTGATGTTATTACTGGCAACGTCAGGTTGCAAACCGAGGTTAACGAATTTACTAAAAATTATCTAAGGATTGAAGCAATACGACAAAACGTAACAATGGGGCAGTTACTAGACAAAATTATAAAACGGTTGTGTGAGGAAAGCGAACTGCAAGCGTATCAGAAAGCAACTCTTAATTGATACGGCAAATTTTTTAAATTTAACCTCGACTTTATCAGGGTTTTAGTTATTTTAATTTGGAGGTTTATTTGATACGAGCGATTGCTTACTGCCGGGTATCGACAGACGATCAGAATTGCGATCGGCAAGAACGGGATTTAAGAGAGTTTGCTTATCGCGCTGGCTATGAAATTACCGAAGTAGTTCGCGAGACTGCCAGCGGCGCAAAAGCCGATCGCCCGGAGCGAAAAAAAATCATGGCGGCGGCACAAGCTCGGAAAATGTCGGCGGTGCTCGTAACCGAAGCTAGCCGATGGAGTCGGAGTACGATGGATTTGCTCGGCACGCTGCAAGATTTGAACGCCTGGGGGATTAGCTTAGTCACTTTATCGGGGATTAGCTTAGACCTCAACACACCCCAGGGTAAGTTGATGGCGGCTATACTTTCGGCAATTGCTGAGTTTGAACGCGACTTGATTCGGGAGCGGGTAAAGTCGGGCATTGCATCTGCAAAGGCTAAAGGCCGAAAATTTGGACGACCGCGATTATCCGAAAGTGCGATCGTCCTTGTGCATCAATTGCGGACACAAGGCAAAAGCTATTCACAGATTGCAACACTTTCTGGAGTTAGTCGCACTAAAGTAGCGACACTTTGTCGCCAAAATTCTAATTAAGAAATTAATCAAATGACACAACATCAGTTAATTTTTACAATGGGTTTAGCTCAATCTTCAGAGCTAATTTATGGAAATTTGCAGCTAGTTTACCCAGACGGTCGGGCGATCGACTATGTAGCTACTTCTGGCTGCGCGGATTATCAGCGACCCGGTGATCAATGGGTAAGGGGGAAAGGGCCTATTCCTGCGGGCGAGTATGAAATACCCAGCGAGCCGTATTATCTCGAAACTCGCGGTGTAGAGGGCGATTTTTTCCATATCACGCCCGACCCGGTAGTGTCTGAGCATGGCAATGGCATCCGTGCTGAACTAGGGCTGCACTTTGATGCCAATTATCCCGGTAGCGCGGGGTGTGTAGTTTTGCGAAACTGGGAAGGCTGGCGGCGTTTTTGCGATCGAATGGCATCGATCGCAGAATTGGGCGTAAAATCTTTGTCGCTGACTGTAAAGTATTGAAACAAGCGCTATATGTGGTGTTGATGCAGCTTCCTTGCCACACTACATATAGTTTTAATCCCTAATAGGGTTTTATGTGGGGTAGTCTCAAAGTAGAATTATGCAGTTTTTACGGTTTCAATCCCTGGTAGGGATGGGGGAGGCTAGCATCCCGCGTGCTGTGTGCAGCGCTTGTTGCTAGCCACCAAAATAATATCATTTATCGTTGGGGATTCAATCTAGATATTTTCCCGGTTGTTTTAAAGAACAAAATATGAATGTCCCTGTTGTCAGAAAGTAGGTAATAGAAGACCTCGGGGTCAGAGAGCTAATTTCTCCCTATAGTTGTCATCTTTCTTCTGGGCGAGTGACTCCCGCTCCAGCGCTTTACGAGCGCGAAAGCGGTAGGATGAAACGGGGGGAAGGGATACGGCTGTATAATCGATCGCCTCTGGTTGTGTTTGTGAACCGGGTTGTTGATGGAAACTAAGCAATTCCACTCCCATTGCTGGGGTGAAGTTAGCACGCGCCTTTGTTTTCTGAGCTGATTCGCCTAATGGCACGTCCTTAACCCAAATAAAAATGTTTAACCCTTAACGACAGAACAGGGGACTAGCTACGCATCCGCTTGGTGTCATTACTCAAAAAACCTAGACATCAAAGGTCTCAGGCTGGTCAACTGAAAATGAAGTTTTAGGCCCCAAGCCCACTCACTTCCGTGCTGGGTCGTTGACTACTTTCAACAATCTTATTCCAGTATAATATTAATATATAATTTGTTAACTTGTACTTAACACTATCCGGGTAAATGAGCAATCCAACTCAACTCACCCCCGATTTCACGATCGGACATCTGCCGTGTCACGACTTCCAAGTGAGCGCTGCAACTCTAGGACAGGTAGTGGCTGAAAGATTTGAGCAAGAACCAGACCTGCCGGGAGTCATTATTACTCATGAATCACAGGTATTGGGCATGATTTCTCGCGTCAAATTTCGAGAGCAAATGAGTTTTCCCGATCGCGTAGAGCTTTACGGATCACACCCGATTCGAGCCTTGTTAGATTTTATTAGAATTCCGCCTTTGCTGCTTTCGGAAAACTGGAAAGTTGACGATGCTGTCCAAGCCTCTTTCAACAGGCACAAAGACTTGATTTATGAACCCATTATTGTGGTAATGGAAAACCAAAACCACCGCCTTTTGGACGTTCATACTCTGGTGATTGCCCAGTCGAAGCTGTTAGCGCAAGCTAACAAAGTTATCCAAAAATATCGAATAGAAAGACACAAGTATTTGGCACTACTTCAACAAGAACAGGCTAATGTTCACGAATGTAAGGAGCTTTTAAAAATCCAACAACGTCAAACAGAAAAGTTGCAGATTAATCCCAGTTCCCAGCAAATGGCACTGGTTAAACAAGCTGAAGAAATTGCTCAAATGAATCAGCGATTTGTGAGGATTGCGAAACTGATTTCTTCCGAAGGTCGCCAAGCATTTCAAGCTACTTTTCAAGGTGCTAATTCTATTTGCAACAATACAGATAAAATTTTGGGCGTGGGCAAAGCAATAGCTAATGATTTAGAAACGGTTAACCGCACTTCCCGAACCATCCGGGAGGCGATCGAACAAGTCAGGCATTTAGCAGTACAGGTGGCTGTAGTTACCAATCAAATGGGAAGTCAGCCCAGCGGTCTGAGCAAAGTGAGTCTAGAAATTGGCAGACTGGCAAGTAAAACTTTTGAATTGGGGACTCAAATGGAGCAAATTGCCAGCCGGTTTAAACTTCGAGTTCACGAACTCACGGAGGCAGCAAGAGCGGGTGCTAATGTGGCTAAATCCGTGACTATCAAGATCGATCGCGCAGAAATGGCCCTGTTAGAGTTGGAGGAATTAATAGCGGAAAAAGATTTCACTTCACAGACCGTTATCAAAGAACCTTTGGGAGTTATAAACAGTGTTACCGCTGATTCTTTAGTTAAAGAGATAGAACAGGCTGAAGTCGCGGTTTCCGAGTTGGAAGACTTGGTTAAGCATCAAGATTCATCGCAATATCTGATTCAAAAAATTCAGCAGGCGCTGAAGTCCAAAAAGCCCTAAGATTCCAGGAATAATCCGGTAAAACATAGGGAGAGGTTAAAAAAAACAAATAATAATTTACCCTTTCACTATTTCCCGAATACTATTTGTTAGACTTAGGGTGGGAAAAATTAAAATTAACTAGGATTAAGCCTATTTAACCATCCCAATAATTCGATAACAAGTCACAAATAGAGCTTAAATAACAGGTTACGCTTATGAAAATTCTCCTGGTAGAAGATGACACAGTTACAGTCAGTTTGCTGACTCAAGCGCTGAACTCTCACAATTACAATGTGAATGCGGCTGCCGACGGTGAAACAGCGTTGCATTTGGTGCAGGCATACGATTACGACCTGATTGTTTTGGATGTGCTGATTCCTAAACTCGACGGCATTAGTTTGTGTCGGAAATTGCGATCGTCCGGCTGCCAAATGCCGATTTTACTGCTGACAGCGCTAGATAGCAGCAACGATCGAGTCCAAGGTTTAGAGGCTGGTGCAGACGATTATGTGGTCAAACCCTTTAATCTCGAAGAATTAATCGCTCGAATTCGGGCTTTGCTGCGCCGGGGTAAGGCAACTTTGTCGAGTACAAATTTAACATGGGAAAAACTGCAAGTCAACCCGGACACTACGGAAGTAACTTATGCCGAAAAAGTGCTGCACTTGACTCCCAAAGAGTACAATTTGCTAGAACTTTTCCTGAGAAATCCTCGGCGCATTTTCAGTCGCAGCGCCATCCTCGATCGCATTTGGTCGGCCGGCGAATTTCCTCAAGAAGAAGCCGTTACCGCTCACATCAAGGGGCTGCGGCAGAAGCTGAAAGCAGCCGGGATGACAGTAGATTTAGTGGAAACAGTGTACGGATTGGGCTATCGGCTCAAAAGTCTGCCGGAGGAGATTGAGAGCCAACAAGTTGGGCAGGAAACGGCAGAAACTGCTAAGACTCAAGAGACTTTATCTCCTGAATCCAGCGAGTCGAGCCAGGAATTAAACAAAGACGAGCGCCGTCTCAAAGTCTTGAATGCGATTGCCCAAATGCGGGAAAATTTAAAAGCTAATTTTATAGAAAAGGTGGCGATATTCGATCGCGCGATCGCTCAACTGAAAAACGGAAGCTTGGAGGGCGAAGTGCGCGAGGAAGCCCAGGCTCAAGCTCACAAATTAGTCGGTTCTTTGGGAACGTTAGGGCTGCCGAAAGGTTCGGAAGTTGCGCGCCAGATAGAACATTTGTTCAAGCCTGAAAACATCTGGAAACCGGATACGGCTCAGCAGATTGAAGGCTTTCTGCATCAGATCAAACAGATATTCGATCGCCCGTCGCCCGAACCAGAAGGCGATTTGGTTCCTGCGGTTTCCCAAAAGCGCCGAATGCTGATTGTTGAGGATGATAATTTTGGGAGCGATCGACTCAAAACAGTAGCATCCGGTTCCGGCTTCCAGATAGAAGTCGCCAACTCTCCGCAAGCGGCAAGAAATGCGATTTCTCAACAGCCTCCCGACGCGATTTTGCTGGATTTGACATTTTCCAAAGCTCAGGAAAACGGACTTTCTCTCCTAGCCGAACTCCTCCGTGAAAAACCCGAAATTCCGGTGATGGTTTTTAGCGGGCACAATCAATTGAGCGATCGAATAGAAGTTGCTCGTTTGGGAGCTTCGGGCTTTTTACACAAATCTATGCCCCCAGCAGATATACTCAAAGCAGTCGCCCAAGTTCTCGACCAGACCGGCCCTGCTGAAGCTAAAGTTATGGTGGTAGACGATGACGTGCATCTATTGGCTGCACTGCAAGTGATTCTAAAACCTTGGGGATTTCAAGTAACAACATTGGACGATCCCGAAAAGTTCTGGGAGGTACTCGAAACGACTTGTCCCGATTTGCTAATTTTAGATGTGGAGATGCCCGGTTACAGCGGTATCGAGCTGTGTTTGGCAGTTCGCAACGATTTGCGCTGGAGCAAGCTCCCCGTGCTATTTTTGACAGCTCATTCCGAATCGGAAATAGTGCGCCAAATGTTTGTCGCAGGTGCTGACGACTACGTGAACAAGCCGATCGTGAAACCGGAATTGATTGCTCGCCTCCTGAATCGTTTGGAGCGGACTCAACTGAGAAACAGACTGGCTCAGGCACAGCGCTAATCCCATTTTAGATTTAAAAAATTAAAGAATTAAAGAATTGAAGAAGTGGGAATGACTGATGAGATATGGGTTTCGATCGCGTACCTACACTTGTATTCTTTTTTTTTAATGGGATAACTAGGAGCAAATATGCAGTGCGTGTCCGAAACAACTCAGGAAGCCTTAGCCAAGACTGGGGATTGTTAGATTGTGTGATTGCGACGCGGTGCTGTTGATTGATGCTTGCCCGCCGATCGAGAACACAGGCTAATTTAGAGAAGTATTAATCAGATGAAAGCAATGGTATTGTCCTCAGACACAGGCACTCTCAATAACAGCGACTGCGAACTAATTTACGCCCCGGGTTCCATTCAACCTCACGGCATCCTTTTGGTGCTGGAATCTCCGGCGTTGAAAATTTTGCAAGTTAGCAACAATACTTTTGAGGCGATGGGCCTTTACCCCGAACAACTTTTGGATAAATTTTTAGAGGAATTTGTCGAGACTGAGGAAATTGAGGCTATTGAAAAAGCTTTATTTGAAAACGACCAACAACGTAACGGTATCAGATTATCATTCAAAAGTCAAGACCGCCAGTCTTTTTTTGAGGGGACGCTACATCAATCAAATTCAGCATTAATTGTTGAACTAGAGTCGGTGGTTTCCCCAAAAACGAGCGATTGTTTCAATTGTTATAATTTAGTCCAAGAGCCGATCGACAAAATCCACAAAACACCAAACCTGCAAGTGCTGTGTCAGACAGCAGTTGAAGAAGTGCGGAGGATCATCGGTTTCGATCGAGCGATCGTCTATCAATTTGATGCCACCGGGGCGGGACAAGTTGTAGCCGAAGACAAAGTAGAAAGTTTGGCTCCTTTATTGGGACTGCACTATCCGGCTACCGATATCCCCGCCCAGGCAAGAAACCTCTTCCACATGAATTTAATTCGGTTTATTCCCGATATTAACTGTCAGCCTGTAGAACTAATTCCTCACTGCAATCCGCTGACGGGTCGCCCTTTAGATATGGGTGGCTCTTTGTTGAGAACAGTTTCGCCTTGCCACGTTCAATATCTCAAAAATATGAACGTTGCCGCTAGCATGACAGTGACATTAATCAAAGATAAAAAACTCTGGGGATTGATCGCCTGTCACCACCCAACACGAAAGTATGTCAACTACGAAACAAGAACCGCTTGCGAACTGCTAGCCAAGTTTGTAAATCTAGAACTCAGCTACAAAAAAGATAGCGAAGACCGGGAATATGCAATTTATTTAAAAGCACTTTGCCAAAAATTTATTACGGAAATTTATCAAAAAAACTGCTTTGTAGAAGGTTTACTAACATACCGAGATGAATTGCTGGCTTTAGTGGGTGCTACTGGTGGAGTTGTGTGTGCAAATGAAAGTTTAACAACCATCGGGCAAACCCCGGAATTGGTAGAAATCGAAAACTTAATTGCTTGGATAAAAACTCAAATAAATAATGAGGTTTTTTATACAGATTCTCTCTCAAAACTGTATCCGCCCGCCGAGAAGTTTAAAGAAGTTGCTAGCGGTTTGCTGGTACTTGCCATGTCCGAGATGCAAAATTATTACATTTTGTGGTTCCGTCCCGAAGCACTTCAAACTGTCAACTGGGCAGGTCCACCAGAGGGGCAAATTGAACTTAAAGCGGATGGCAGCCGATTGATGTCTCCTCGCATTTCCTTTGAGTTGTGGCAAGAAACTGTGAGGTCAAAATCTTTGCCTTGGCAGCCGTGCGAAATCGAAATAGCCCGAGAACTTCGAGTTGCTATTACTAGCATTGAGTTGCGGAAAACCAATGAGCAACTCAGCTTAGCTTTGTCGGCTACCAAAATTGGATTTTGGGACTGGGACGTGCAGAAAAATCGCATAGTTTGGTCGAGGGAACACGAAGAGTTGTTTGGGTTGATCCCGGGCACTTTTGCCGGAACTTATCAAAGTTTTGCAGCTTGCGTTCACCCAGAAGATTTAAAAAGTATGGAGAATGCTATAAATCAGGCGATCGCCCACCGAGGAGATTTCTGTCACGAAATCCGCGTGGTTTGGCCCGACGGCAGCATTCACTGGATGGAGGGGAAAGGTAAGTTTTTTTACAACGAAGCCGGCGATGCAGTGCGGATGGTGGGAACAGTTACAGAAATTACCGATCGCAAAGCTAGAGAATTACAGTTGCGCCTGTTGGAATTAGTAGTCACCACCACTAACGACGCCGTGTTAATTACCGAAGCTGAACCGATTGAGGAACCGGGCCCGCGAATTCTTTATGTCAACCCAGCTTTCACGCGGATGACCGGCTATACGCTAGAAGAAGTTGTGGGCAAAACGCCGCGCATCTTGCAAGGACAAAAAACAGATCGCGCCAGTCTCCATCGAGTTCGGACAGCTTTGAAAACCTGGCAGCCGGTGCGGGTTGACTCGATCAATTACCGCAAAGACGGGACGGAATTTTGGGTAGAAATGAGCATTGTCCCCATAGCGGACAAAAATGGTGAGTTTACCCACTGGGTATCAGTGCACCGGGATATTAGCGATCGCAAATTTGCTGAAGCCGCCCTCCAACAGCTCAACGAACAGTTAGAAATGCGAGTTTTGCAGCGAACCAGAGAACTAGAAAGCTCTCAAGCAGAACTCCGGGAAAGCGAAGCTTTATTTCGCTCTCTGAGCGAGAGTTCCCCCGTGGGTATTTTCAAAATCGATACTGAGGGGAAATGTACCTATACAAATCCTCGCTGTCAAGCAATTGGTGGCTTCACACCGGCAGCAGCTTTAGGAAACGGCTGGATGCGGTTTGTTCACCGCGAAGACCTCAAACTAATTCTGTCTAAGTGGCCCCAATCGCGATCGCTAGATGGGGAATTTTCCTGCGAATTCCGCCACATCCAGCGAGACGGAACCATCCGGTTTTGTCGGCTTAAAACAGCTCCGATTTTTTCCGACAGAGATCAACTAATTGGTCACGTCGGCACAGTCACAGATATCACAGAAAGTCGGGCAATTGAAAAAATGAAAAATGAGTTTATTTCGATTGTCAGCCACGAACTGAGAACGCCGCTTGCCTCGATTCGCGGTTCTTTAGGTTTGCTGGCGGCTGGGGTACTAAAAAATAAACCGGAAACTGCCAAACAGATGTTAGAAATCGCTTCGAGCGATACCGAACGGTTAGTGCGTTTGGTAAACGATATTCTAGACTTAGAGCGGCTCGAATCAAGCCAAGTTATCCTCGTCAAGCAGTGGTGCGATGCCCAGGTTTTGATGCGGAAGTCTGCAGAATCTGTACTTTCTTTGGCTGCTGAAAATAACATTGATTTGTCGATTTTGCCCCAAACAGCAAAAATTTGGGCTGACCCCGACAGAATCGTTCAACTCCTGGTAAATTTGTTGAGCAATGCGATTAAATTCTCGGCTCCAGGGAGTACAGTAACTGTCAGGGTTGAAGATTTGGGCGATTCCCTACGGGATAGCTACGCTTCACGGGTTTTATTTGAAGTCAAAGATCGAGGGCGGGGGATTCCTGCTGATAAACTAGAAACTATCTTTGGACGGTTTCAACAGGTGGATGCTTCTGACTCCCGCCAAAAAGGAGGTACGGGTTTGGGTTTGGCTATCTGTCGCAGCATAGTACAGCAGCACGGGGGCAGAATTTGGGTCGAAAGTGTTCTCTCAGAAGGAAGCAGTTTCTATTTCACAGTGCCCGCACAGTTGGAAGGCGAAGGGGGAAAAAGTTTGGAGTTTTGAGATTGCTTTCATAAGACATCGCGAAAGCTAACGTTCCTCGCAACGCACGCGGGGAGAATGAGTTTGCAAGGGCTATATATCGATTTTTCTGTTCTCGGTTTAAGTAGGTGAGCGGCATAATATAGCAACCGCGCCCGACGATTAGGACGTTTTTAAGTGCTGAAACTGTTAATTTTATTGCTTCTTCCTTCTGCTATATCTGTAAAGAAACCCGGTTGATGAGGCAGCGTGCGTAAGTTTTTTTTCGGTTTACCATGATTAATTTAAAATTTGAGTTTTAATTATGTCAGCAAAGCGCATTCTGGTAATCGATGATGAAAAAAACCTCTGCAGCGTGATTCAGGCGTGTCTGGAACATTTAGGCGGCTGGACGGTACTAAGCGCGCCCGACGGCAGCCAAGGATTGCTTTTAGCTGAAACTCAACTCCCTGACGCTATTCTGCTAGATGTGATGATGCCGGATATGGACGGACTTACTCTGTTTGGTTTGCTGCAAAACAATGCGGCTACTCGCGGGATTCCGGTGATTTTCCTGACGGCTAAGGTGCAGGCGATGGATTTGAGCGAATTTGCTGATTTGGGGGTAGCGGGGGTGATTGCCAAGCCTTTCGATCCTTTGAGTTTGGCACAGCAAGTGGCGGAAATTCTGGGTTGGGAACCGTTGCTTTAAACTTGGGTAAAATGCGATCGCAGATAGGATATCAAACTCGGCATTTGAAACCGCTACTAGACAAACAAAGTCGGCCCAGCCCGACGGCAGAATCAAAGGGGCATTAAAGCCGGATGACGATCGAAAATCCCCTTTCTCATTCCCTTGATTCTTGCAAAAATCACGCAATTATGTTATTAAACCGGGTTTATGCGTCCAGGAAAGTTCTAGTTTTTCCTGCTATTTTCATAATTTCCTCATTTTTTTGATTTAGCTTTGAGATGGATCGGTGATTGGTTAATTTAAACTCTGATTCCCTAGAAGTTCTAGAGATGATCTCAGGGAGTCGGGGTTTTTTGTTACCTGCAAAGCCGATCGGCTAATACCATATTTACAGGCAGAATAACTCCTCCAGAAGTTACACAGATGGGCCTCAAGAACGATTTTTTTTAATCCGAGATCACAGATGCAGCGAAGTTTTTTGGTAAAAAACCCGGTTTCAGCTTGCTAATCCAAGATTTACGCCGAGTTCCCTCAGAAACCTGGTTTTTTAACCCCGGAGCACAGATGCAGCCAAGTTTTTGGCTAAAAAACCCGGTTTTTGCCTAAGTGTTGTAATCCCTGCTTGAGCAAAAGTATATTTATCAAAAAAAATGATGGTCTTCATAATTTCCTCATATTTTTTAGATAAAGTTTACTCCTAGCTCTGGATCTCAAGGTCGATCGCACTCTCAGCACCATTCCGCTGCCAAAGAGCCAACCTGTTGTCAGGAGAGTTCAGCGCAGTGACGGTACTTTCGATTAACTCGTGCCACAGCACAATTAACCTAAATAAGTCAGGAGTGGCGCACTGCATACCAAACAAACCGGGTTTTTTAACCGGGAAAAACGGGGATTCTGCGGCCGACATCTCAGTGTTGGCAGGATAACTCAATGCTAAAAAAATTAATAACTGAAGAGGTGATTCGCGCTCTCGAATAACACCCCAAAAATAAGTCGGTCGTTTGATCAAGAGCCAAACTCGCAATGGCCACTAACAGGCAAAGCCAAATCTCAGTAAGTTTTTGAAATAGTGTGGAGATTTTTTAAATGTCCGATCAGCTATCTTATAAAGGTAACAACCAGATTCTATGCTATTACGCAAATGTTACCAACCTAGTTCAGGTGGTTCGGATTGGGAACATTCCTAATTGGTACTTTGAAAGAGTGATGTTTCCGGGACAGCGACTGATGTTTGAATCTCCTGCTGAAGCAGTCTTAGAAATTCACACTGGTACGGTGGCAAGTGCTATTTTATCCGACAAGATTCCCTGCTACGTGCTGCGGGTTATAGAAGAGGTAAGTTCCGAGTTCGAGCTGGTGATGACCGAAGACCGATTGGCGGTATTAGCGGGTTAAAATTCATGAGAAATCAGACGAGAGCGAGAACGGCCACAAAAATATTAGTTAACGAGTCTTTGGGGACAGGGAAAATGCAGAAAAATCTTGTCAATATTACCTTAGCTGTAGTCACAGAGGAAGTAGAAATAATCTTGGAGTCTTATCCGAAGCACCCCTACCAACAAGCTTTTTCGTGTTCGGGATTGAGACAAGATTTAATTGCTTATGTGCTCAGCCGAGTTCCTAATAGATATACTGCGATCGACTCCGGCGAGTCTGTGTCCAACCAAACAGTTCAGGTTCGCTGTTCTTCAGAACAGTTGCTGCACATAGAAAATTTGATTCATACTGGCATTCGCGACGTGCTCCACAGCTATCAGAAGATAGATTACCGCGTTCCTGAAGAAGTTAAATTCGATTCCAGAGTTGCTAGTTGGTTGTAATAGTTTCTTGTAATTGAGGGAGACGCCGAGATTCTCGGCTCTCTCGGTTGGGCGAGGTGGAATTGTGTACTGACCGAAAGCATCCAGGATACAAGCCCCCGGATTCATTCCGAAAGCAGACTCAGGACCGGTGAAATAAAAAACCTGTATCCGATAAAGGCGCCCCCGAATTTATCCGTGGGGTCAATGCTTAAATCTAAAATCTAAAATCTAAAATCTAAAATCGATTGACTTGATGGTTCAAGACTTTTGGTAATCGCAGCAGCCGTTGCACGGGCCATTGGGATTGACAGCACAGCGCAGAATTTCCGATCGAGCATTAAAGCGACAGCTAGCATCTCCGATAACCCAGATGCCGCTTACAAAAGTTCTTTCCGTCGGCGGTGTGGCCGACTGCACGTACAGGGCAATTTTTTGCAGTCGGTAGCGGCCGGATTTGAGTTGATAGCGGTGGTGGCGTTCCAAAACAGCGTAGGTTTGTCCCTCTAAATCTACATAGTTCCCCGGTTGTGGCGTCCAATCCAGCCGCAGGCTACCTAAATATTGGCGGGGGTGAGAGAGAATCACCTCTACGGGTAAAGTATTTTGTTCCATGTGGCGGTGCGTTGGCGAACTGAACTAAAGGGGCAAATAGTTGACTCAACCTACATCTTGTTCATCTAGAAAGATAAGTTTTTATAGAGAGAGTAATTTAGGTTTAGGCGCTCAACTTAACTATAGAACCTTTGGCGATCGAGGAATAGGCGACTTATCTTGGGATAGCCGACTCCCTCCACTACGTTCCACCTCACATCTTGCACCATTCTCAATTAGCCTTTTCTTGAGAATGGTGCAAGATGTGAGTTCCACCCAACAGGCGAGGAAATAAACTTCAACTCGCTTGAGGTAACTAAAGTTAAGTTCGATTAGTTTTGATCAAGCAGTACAGGGTGATGGTATCGCAACTCGCAGGTTCGATCGATACGCGGTTGAGATTCCTGAACAGATTTTAACGGTTTGCAGGACTTGGGGTGCTTTGGGTGCGTTTGTACTGAGGACTTGACTGCTCACTACAAACCAAAGGGAATTTTTGGCAATCAAAATTCCCAAAAATATGCCATTCCTTCCATGATTCCCCAAGCGCAAGCATAACCAGCTAAATAATGATTTTCAGTGCCGCATTCGCGATGCCATTCTAAGAGTTCTGACAGAGCATTAGCGACGATTACTCCCCGGACATCCTGTTCAAACATACTGATATCATTGCCAGAATCACCGCAAACTAATGTTGCCTCAGAGGGAATTTGTAGGCGCTTTTGTAAATAAGTAAGGGCATTGCCTTTATTGCTAGTTTGTGGTAAAATATCTACATTACTATTGCTGCTAAAAATGATTTGAGCTGGCAGTCCCGATTCAGTTAACTTTTCCTGCAAAGCCTGGACAGTCGAGCTATTTTCTGCTGCTGGTTCCAGACTATAACTGATTTTCCAAGGATTTTGTTCTTTTGGGGATTGGGGTTTAAGCTGGGAAAACTGCTGCGCTAAAGAGGCGATCGCCATTTTATCCCAGCCTTGAGAAAGATATTCCGCCCAATCTAAATCGAGGATGCCGTCTTTGTAAATTTCGCTGCCTACACCTGCGATCAAATAGTCGGGTGCTAGCAGTTGCTTTTGGGCAATTAATTCGCAAGTTGAAGCATAAGAACGCCCGGTAGCGTAAACCAAACAAATTTGCGATCGCAATTTTGATTGCAAGCGCTGGTTTAAAACTTGAGTTGCTTCGTCATCTCCGACTAGCGTGTTGTCTAAATCTGTAACTAATAAAAACTTCATTTGGGGAATTAGTCAGGAGTCAGTAGTCATCAGTGATTAGTGATTGGGAATCGCTCGCTTCCTAAAATAGTTTTAACTATTTATAAGAATTTGTTAAAAAAAATACATTTATAAGCAAGCTTATCGGTTAAGCTTGGCCAGATTTAATTTTCAACAAGTGGTGTGAGTTTTATGGTGAATAATGCAACCTCGGTTAAAGCTTTTTGGCTGTCTTTCTTGATTTCTGGTGCGGCAGTGCCTTTGGGGCCGATCTCCGCAACAGCTCAAATTCAGGATACCTCAACTCCAGAAGTTGCGCTAGAAGCGAGTGCCGTCCCTACGGCTACCCCAGACGCAGCGCTGGCAGCAGGTAAGATTGAGATACCGCAGTTAGCGGCGATTACCGCAGAGACTAACTCAGCAGTCGATCGTGCTTTACCCGACACAGATGCAGCAACAGTCGATCGTGCTTTACCTCAAACAGATATAGCATGGGTGAATCGTGCTTTACCCGACACAGATGCAGCATGGGTAAATAGCGCTTTACCCCAAACAGATATAGCCACAGTCGATCGCGCTTTACCCCAAACAGATGCAGCAACAGTCGATCGTGCTTTACCTCAAACAGATATAGCATGGGTGAATCGTGCTTTACCCAAACAAGATATAGCCACAGTCGATCGTGCAACAACCACCCCAGAAATAACGGAGGCAATTCGCGAATTGCCTCCACAGAAGTTAGAAATTGCAAACTCTCCTCAGTCTCAACAAGTTGCTGAAGCCAGCAAAGTTGCCGACATCAGCAGCGAGACGGGCACCGCTGATGACCTCAGCATACAAGAAGACGCAGCACAAGTCACTTCTGTTTCCCAACTCTCCGACGTGCGGCCGACAGATTGGGCTTTTCAAGCCTTGCAATCCCTAGTAGAAAGATACGGCTGCATTGCGGGATATCCAGACGGCACATTCCGAGGCAATCGAGCAATGACTCGGTATGAATTCGCCGCCGGATTAAACGCTTGCTTAGACCAAATTACCAAACAACTTGGCGGTTCTACTGGTAATCTAGTCAAGCGAGAAGATTTACTGGCTTTGCAAAGATTGCAAGAAGAATTTGCGGCAGAATTAGCTACATTGCGCGGTCGAGTAGATGCTTTAGAAGCCCGCACTGCCGAATTGGAAGCCAACCAATTTTCAACTACGACTAAACTCAACGGATTTGCTTGGTTTAACCTGAGTGGAGCTTTTGCGGGCAAGGGAGTCAGAGTTGAAGCAACAAATGGAAATGCTGCTCCGCTCGATCGAGTAGCCGGACGCGATCCTGTCACCAACAGACCGATCGTGCAGAGAGTGGACGACCCAGAAATTGCTTTCAGCCACTTAATTTGGTTAACCCTCACTACTTCTTTTACAGGCAAAGACCAATTGGTTACACAGCTAGCTGTAGGTAACGGAAATTCACCAGCAAATCAGTATACTTCTCCGGGTCTTTTTAATACCTTTGGCACTCCTTTTCTCGACCAGACTGCTGGGGTGAATCCCAATGAAGTTATCCTGCGAGAACTTTATTATCAGTTCCCGGTTAGCAACAGGTTGCAATTAGTAATCGGCCCCAGAATTAATTTCTACCGCTACTTTGACAACAATAATTTTAGCTTTTTCGTGGACGGTGCGAGCAGTTTTAATTCTAACAATAGCACTTTGTTAACTGCTACCAAACGCGGCGCAGGTGCTTTGGCTTTGTGGGATATCAGCCGCCGATTGAAACTGCGTTTAGGCTATTTGGGCGAGAGTATGGAATTTTTGCCCAGTTCGGTGTTTAATTCCGCTTCCAATCCGTCTCAAGGCTTGTTTGGTGGGACAAATACGAGTACCGCCGAACTAACATTCAGTCCGAGCGATCGGGCAAATTTGCGGTTTTTGTACAGCCGTTCCAACATCCAGCAAATTGGCGGGCTAATCGGAGCACCGAATGGCAGGCCCCTTAACGGTTTGGCAGATGACGGTTTCGGTGGCCGTCTCGGCAATGCTACTGCCAATACTTATAGCTTTAATTTCGATTGGTCGCTCAGCCGCCGTTTCGGTCTTTTCGGCCGCTACGGCTACGCCGAAACCAATATATTTCCCAAGACTGACCGACCCGACGGCACGATCAAAACTCAATCTTATATGTTAGGATTTGCACTTCCTGATTTATTCAAAAAAGGAGCTGTGTTTACAGCCTCATTTTTAGTACCTTTTGACATTACTGGCGGTCGGAGGTTTCTGGTTTCGGGCGGGGGAAATGGTGGCAACCAGTACGAAATTGAAGCCACTTATTATTTGCCTGTCACCGAGAATATTTCGCTCGTACCGGCATTTTATGCGATCTGGAATGCTAATAATTTCGATAACAACCCGACAATTTTTGTGGGGAATTTGCGGACTCAGTTTAGTTTTTAATTCGACGCATGGCAACCCAGAAATCGGGTTTTTTGACGACAAAAATACTGCGTTGTAGCCCGCACCCAAGGTGAAAAACCCGGTTTCTAAGGAATGAGAATTAAATAACTTCCACTCTTGAAAGTGGGATGGGCGTCCCGCCCGTCCTTTTTGGACGGGCGAGACGCCCATCCCACAATAACAATTAAAATTGTAAGTTATTTAATTCGCGATCCTAAGTATGGGCGGGGCGGGTTTATATAATTTGTTGATAATTGTCAAATATATAGGCGAACCCGGCCCTACACAATTTAACGTCATACAAGTCCGAATCAAACGGACATGACATAAATTTACACACATTCAATAATTAATCCGTGTATTCGTGTTCATCCGTGTAGTGCCTTCCTGATTCCTTCTACTTAATTGGAATTTCGATAATAAATTCACTACCTTTACCGGGTTCTGAGAGGCACTGCAATTTGCCGTTGTGTTTTTCAACGACAATTTGGTGCGAAATTGATAAACCCAAACCTGTGCCTTTACCTACTGGTTTTGTGGTAAAAAATGGGTCAAACAAACGCACAATCTGATCGTCGGGAATGCCCAACCCGTTGTCTTTGATCCGAATTAAAATGCTCTTGTCATCAATCGTTTCAGTTTGAATAGTAATAGTAGGCAAGATAGAATTTGCGGTGTCTTTTGCTTGGCTGCAGCTTTCTTCCAAGGCGTCGATCGCATTTGCCAATACATTCATAAATACCTGATTTAACAGTCCGGGATGACAGTTTATTTGCGGCAGTTCTCCGTATTCTTTAATCACTTTAATGCCCTGCCAGTTGGGTTTGGCTTTCAGCCTGGTGTTCAACATTAACAAGGTACTTTCTAAACCTTCGTGAATGTCGGCAGTTTTGATTTTCGCTTCGTCCGCCCGCGAGAAATTTCGGAGAGTTTGAATAATTTCTACAATGCGCTCGCATCCGGTCTGCATCGAATTGAGCAATTTGGGCAGGTCTTCTGCTAGAAATTCTAAATCTATATCTTCGGCTTGTTGCTGAAGTTTTGCTGGGGGATTTGGGTACTCTTCTTGATAGACTTGCACGATTTCTAACAAGTCGAGAACGTAGCCTCGCACGTGGCAGAGGTTGCCGGCGACAAAGCCAACTGGGTTGTTAATTTCGTGGGCAATTCCTGCTAGCACCTGTCCGAGGGAAGACATTTTTTCGGTTTGTACTAACTGCATTTGAGTTTGCTGCAAGTCGCTCAAAGCGGTTTGCAATTCTTGGGATTTTTGCCGATCGCGATCGGCGGCGGCGGCCCGTTCTTCCTCAACTCCGATCGCCCCGGCAATAATTCCGATCAGCTTGCAGTCGGCTTCTGTGGGCGCGATCGACTCAGTGTTGACAACGCACACCGCACCCACGTAATCGTCGCCCCGCCGCACTGCTTGTCCCAGATAGCTTCGCAGTTGGTAGCGGATGACAGCGGGATCGGTTTGGGCGTAGATCGTGTTCTGCAAATCAGGAATGGCAACAGCCCGATCGCTTCCTTTGCTGCATACGTCGGTGCAGATGTGACCCTCGGCGCGATCGACTAGCGGGTAGTCCGGCGGCGCTTGCCAAGTCCCGATCGCGCGCAGCAGACCGTCACCGACGCGGCTGTAGATGGCGCAGCTTCCGCCCAAAAGCTCGCCGGCTAAGGATGTCAGGCGCTGGATGTTATCAGTGGCGTCGGTGGTGAATCCCAAAAAGCACTCGTTGATTTTGCTGAGGCGGTACTCTGCTTGCCTGCGCGCCGTCATGTCGCGGGAGTTGATCACAATTCCTTTCACAGCGGGGTCTGCTAGCAAGTTGATGCCGACACCTTCGAGAAAACACCAAGAACCGTCAGCGCGCCGGAACCGACCTTCTAGGGCGATCGGATCGCCTGGATTTGCGATCAGTTTTTCGCCGTCGGAAATCACCGAGGGCAGGTCGTCAGGGTGGATCAAATCGAGAGCAATTTGACCGGCGACTTCATCGGGTTCGTAGCCTAAAACTCTTTCTACAGAAGGGCTTTCGTAAACAATGCGACCGCTGGCGTCGAGAATAGTAATGATGTCGGAACTGTTGAGAATTAGCGATCGCCACTTAGCCTCATTTTGAAACAAAGCTGACTCGGCTTGTTTGCGATCGGTAATATCCTCTACCATTTGCAAAATAAACTGTGGCGTTCCCTGACTGCTGTCGATGACAGAGGCGCTGAGGCGTCCCCACCTGATGCTGCCGTCTTGGCGGAGGTAGCGCTTCTCAATTTGGTAAGCTTCGCGCAAGCCCGCGGCCAACTGTTGGCGCAACTCGCGCGACGTTTGTGCGTCTTCCGGGTGCGCGCAGTCGTCGAGGTCGAGACCCCGCAGTTGAGCTTCCGATCGCCCCAGCATAGCTTGAAATGCCGGATTAGTGGCGATCGCAACACCTTCGAGGGTAGCGACTACCATGCCGATCGCAGCGCGTTCAAAAATTGCCCGAAACCGCTGTTCGCTGTCTCGCAAAGCTGCATCCGCTGCCACTTCCTGGGTGATGTCGCGCCCCGCCACTGCCAAACCTTTGCGCGAACCGTCGGGGTTGAACAGTGGCACTTTCCGCACTTCAAACAAATTGCTGCCACCTGTGGGCAAGGGGACAATTTGGCGGCTGGAGGTAAGAGTGCCTGCTTGCCAGGTGGTTTCGTCGGTTTCCTGCCAAGTTAGCAGGATTTCTCTGACTCTCGGATCGGCGGCGGCAGCGAGTTCGGCAGTAGTTTTACCCTGGTAGTCTGCGGTTTCCCAGCCCAAAAGTTGGAGGGCGCAGTCGTTGGCAATCAGCCAGCGCCCCTCGCTGTCTGTGAGGTTGATCGCGTCGGGCACGGCGTCGATCGCGGTTTTCAGCCAGTATTCTTGATTTCGCAGGGCTGCTTCGGCTTTTTTGCGGGCGGCGATTTCGGCGACGGTTCCTTCGTAGTAAAGGATCTCGCCATCTTCGTCGCGGACTTCGCGCACGTTTTCCGAGATCCAGGTAGTGCTGCCGTCTTGGCGGCGGACGCAGGACTCAAACTCTTTCAGGGAGCCGTTTTTGCTGATTTCTGCCATGAAGGAAGCGCGGCGGGTGCGATCGGTGTAAAGGTTTTTTGCCGAACATTTTGCGATCAGTTC
This sequence comes from Microcoleus sp. B5-D4, assembly GCF_036705145.1. NCBI lineage: Bacteria > Bacillati > Cyanobacteriota > Cyanophyceae > Oscillatoriales > Microcoleaceae > Microcoleus > Microcoleus sp. B5-D4. The sequence goes on from NZ_JAUBTV010000040.1 coordinate 19,543, forward strand.
TGACGGGGAATCGTAGCCGTACATTCGGGCGAGTGCCTGGTTGGCGCTGAGGTAGCGCCCGTCTGGGGCGGTTTGAAATATGCCTTCGGTGGCGTTTTCAAAGATGCTGCGGTATTTTGCCTCGGCTTGTTTGAGGGCTTCTTCTGCTTGTTTACGATCGGTGATATCAGATTGGACGCCGATGAAGTGGGTAACGAGTCCGCTGCTGTCGCGAACCGGCGAGATGGTGAGTTCGTTCCAGAAGGCGGTGCCGTCTTTGCGGTAGTTTTTCAGAACTACTTTGCAGTCATGCTGTTCTTTCAGGGCCACGCGGATTTGATCGACTGCAGCGCTATCGGTATCTGGGCCTTGCAGGAAGCGGCAATTCTGCCCGATTATTTCGCTGCGATTGTAGCCTGTAATCCGCTCGAAAGCCCCGTTGCAGTAGACTATAGGCTTATCCGGCTGGGTAGCGTCCGCGATCGCGATGCCGTTGCTGGTAGCTGCCAGGGCGCGATCGTACAGCCTCCAGACTTCTTCTATTAAATTCGGTGTGCCACCAGTACGAGTCGGCGATAGCGTTTCAGAAGGAATGCTTATATCTCTCTGCATGAGTTTCTATAAATTGAGTTTATTGTAGATACCGACTGCCAGCACACCCTAGAGTTTAACAAAATTGTCTGTTTTCTGAAGGTTGAAGTTAAAAGGCTATCATGCAGAATTTGGGCGGTAAATTATACCTAAAGAAAATCTGGCTTCCCTCGTTTTTTTTCCTTCTGCCTTCTGCCTTGTGCCTTCTACCTTCAAAGGAATCCTAGTTGTTAATTTATAATAGTTGTTCCCACCATAACTCTATCTCTGGTATAGTTTACTTGGCAGAGTTTGGGCGGCTTACAAGTTCGGTCATTTATTTTTTAACTTAAATAAAAAATACATCATCCGGCTCTCGTAAAAAAAATAATTAAATACTTTATAGTTAAATGATTCAAACTATTCTCATAAAAAACCAGGAAAAATTAATTTTGAACGAACACAGCCAGTTCTGAAATATCGTCGATCGCGAAAGTCGGTTCGAGGGCGAGACACTGAGCGCGATCGCCATATCCGTAAGCCGCCCAACAAACATCTATCCCAGCATTTTTAGCAAACAGCAAATCAATCGCTGTATCGCCAACCATTAAAATTTGACTGTTATCCAACTCCGGGAACAGCGGTTTAATAATCGAGTGAAAAACTGCCGGGTTTGGTTTCATAATTATTTCTCCGTTGTCACCTAAAATTAAATCAAACAAACTGTGAATTTTCAGTTTTTGCAGTAACAAATCCACAAAACTAACGTGTTTATTGCTGAAAACTCCCAGGCTCAATCCCGACTGACGCGCCAACTGCAGCACTTGCTTTGTCCCGGTAAATAACTCTACCTGCTTTTCACCTTCCGTCCGATAATAAGAGCGGTAAGTTTCAACCCATTCAGGAATTGCGCTTTCCGCGATCGCCGGATGGAGGATTTTAAAACTATTTGGTAAATTGATGCCGATCGTACTTATAATAGTATCAGCAGCAGGCGGGGTAATATTGAAAATTTCAAAAGTTTTGGTAAAGCAAAATACAATAGCTTTGTGAGTAATTGCCAAAGTGCCGTCGAAGTCAAAAATAATTAACTTGTACTGACTCATATTATTTAAAATATTCTATATAGCAATGGGAGGTTTTCCACGATATAATAGCATAATTAATCTCTCCTCCACCAATTATAAGTATAATTTTTCAACATTCAAGAGGTCAACATGAGTGTCACCGAAAAACCAGAAATTCTAGCCTCAGATTTCCCAGACCACACTCAATTACCAGACTCCGACGGTACTTTTGTGAAAAACTTTCAAGAACATCCTCAAAGCATCCTGTTAACAACATCAATTAGACCGATTTTAGACCAAGTTCATCCCGACGGGCAATACTGCATCGGTCAAGATTCCGGTATTTATTGGCGGGTAGCCCAACCCCCGGAACCGCCAGAAAGAGGAGCGGAAGCACCTGATTGGTTTTACGTGCCAGACGTGCCGCCAACTCTTGACGGAAATCTGCGCCGTTCCTATGTAATGTGGCGGGAATTAATTCCGCCTCTGATTGTACTTGAATTTGTTTCTGGTGATGGCAGTGAAGAAAGAGATAGGACTCCTCGCCAGGGCAAATTCTGGATTTACGAGCGGATAATTCGGCCTGCTTTTTACGGCATTTATGAAGTCACCAAAGCACAAGTTGAAGTGTATCATTTGGTAGAGGATCGCTTCGAGTTAGTCCCACAAAATCAGCGCGGACATTACGCGATCGCACAAATAGGAGTGGAATTAGGCATTTGGCAAGGGGTTTATCAGGGCGTAGAACTGCCTTGGCTGCGCTGGTGGGATGCCTCCGGGAATTTGCTGCCGGCGGCCGAGGAACGGGCAGAACAAGCAGAATTAGTGGCAGAACGAGAACGGCAAAGGCGAATAGAAGCAGAGCTGCGAATTCAAGCTTTGGAAGCGCGTTTGCGAGAGTTAGAAGGAGGCTAATTCGACTTTAGATTTTAGATTTTAGATTTTAGATTGGGGATGACTGATGATTATCGGGGTTGGGATCTTCATAAGTCATTGGCAATTCTTCAATTCTTTAATCAAAAATCTAAATTCCCATCAGTCGCAGGTTTAGGTAGGGACACGGGTATTCACTGTCCCTAGGAACATCATGTGCTGTAAAAACCCGATCGCCTAGCAGCCTCCTCAGAAACAATATAAACATTCATCGGTTATTATCAAAAATTTGCGTATATTAGCTTAAGTATTGCATCACTTTTTGTGTAAGTCCTATGGCACTAATTGTTCAGAAATATGGCGGCACCTCGGTTGGTACAGTCGATCGCATTTTGGAAGTAGCCAGACGAGTTGTAAAAACAGCACAGCTCGGCAACTCTCTCGTTGTCGTACTTTCGGCGATGGGCAAAACCACCGACGGTTTAGTTAAACTCGCCAAGGAAATTTCCGCAAATCCCAACAAGCGGGAAATGGATATGTTGCTCTCCACTGGGGAACAAGTCTCGATCGCACTTTTGAGCATGGCATTGCAGGAAATGGGACAGCCCGCCATTTCCCTCACCGGCGCCCAAGTCGGCATTGTCACCGAAGCCGCCCACACCCGCGCCCGAATTTTGCGAATCGATCCGAATCGGCTTGAAAGCCAGTTAAAAAGCGGTAAAGTCGTTGTGGTTGCGGGTTTCCAAGGCATCGCCGATGCCGGAGAATTGGAAATTACCACCTTGGGCCGTGGCGGTTCCGACACCACAGCAGTTGCCCTCGCTGCAGCGCTGCGGGCCGACAGATGCGAAATTTATACCGACGTGCCCGGAATTCTGACTACAGATCCGCGCTTGGTTGCCGACGCGCAATTGATGGACGAAATCACTTGCGACGAAATGCTGGAATTGGCGAGTTTGGGCGCAAAAGTCCTCCACCCGCGCGCGGTAGAAATTGCCAAGAATTACGGCGTGCCGCTGGTAGTGCTTTCTAGCTGGAGTGACGCCCCCGGTACCCGTGTCGTATCCCCACCCCCGCAACCCCGGCCTTTGGAGGGCTTGGAGCTCGCAAAAGCCGTCGATGCGGTGGAATTTGACTTAGATCAGGCGGGGGTGTCGCTACTGCGTTTGCCCGATCGCCCGGGAGTAGCAGCGCGGTTGTTTGGTGCGATCGCCCAACAAAACCTCGATGTAGACTTAATTATCCAGTCAATTCATGAAGGAAATACTAACGATATTGCCTTCACCGTGACGCGAAAATCTCTCCAACAAGCTACTGCGGTTGCAGATGCTATTATCCCCACCCTCGGCAAGAATTCTCGCCCAGAATTGGGAGAACCGGAAGTGAAAGCAGAAGAGCGGCCAATAGCTAAAGTTAGCATTGCGGGTGCGGGAATGATCGGTCGTCCGAGGGTAGCGGCGCAGATGTTTAAGACTTTAGCGGATGCAGGAATTAACATTCAAATGATTTCTACATCCGAGGTGAAAGTTAGTTGTGCGATCGATGCTGAAGATTGCGATCGGGCCGTTGCCGAACTCTGCAAAGCATTTGATGTCGCCAACTCCCCTATTGGGCTGCATTCATCATCCCACAAACCGCCCGCAGTCCGCGCCGTTGCGTTGGATCTCAATCAAGCACGTCTAGCAATTCGCCAATTGCCCGATCGACCCGGAGTAGCCGCAAAACTGTTCGGACTTTTAGCCGAGGAAAATATCAGCGTAGATACAATCATTCAGTCGCAGCGCTGCCACAATATCGACGGCATATTAACTCGCGACATTGCATTTACCGTAGCACAAATTGACGCCGAAGCTGCTAAAATAGTCCTCGAAAAAGCCGCCCCCGAATTTGGATGGGGCGAAGTAGCAGTCGATACACAAATAGCCAAAGTTAGCGTTGTCGGTTCCGGGATGGTAGCGCATCCGGGAGTAGCGGCAAAGATGTTTGAAGCGCTTTCCCGCCAGCAAATCAACATTCAAATGATTGCAACTTCCGAGATTAAAATTAGCTGCGTTGTGGATGAGGAACAAGGTGTAACTGCCTTGAAAGCAATTCACGCAGCCTTTGAACTTGCCGGCACCGAAAAAATCCAAGTTCCCGCCTAATTATTGTTTGCAGTCGGGAATTAAGATTGCGTCCGATCGGTTTTTGTATGGCGGTTTTCGGTAGGGATACGGCACTGCCGTGTCCTTGCAAATATCGCGGACACAGCAGTGCTGTATCCCTACAAATATATTCGGATTTGGACACGGCAGTGCCGTGTTCATACAAATATCGATCGACAGTCAACGATCGGAGTTTTGAGTGCAAATTTCACAGGATGAGGCTGTGTTAAAATGAAACTGGCGATCGCCTAAAAGGGATTGAATCTTATGACGGTAGCGAAAGAACAGATTACTGATAGCAGTAGCAATAGCGGTTTATTGAATTTCCGAATCACTGTCGAACGTCTGATCGAGCTTTTAGATTTAGAAGAAGAGGATGAGTACGGAATTTTGAGACCGACTGAATATGCTTTCAGGACAGCTATGAAGTTAGTTGTAGAAGCCTACGATAGCATGGGAAACAGTTTTCCAAAAGCCTCAACAGGTACAGATGACAGAGGCAGTATTACACTAGATTGGACAAGCTTAGAACCAGAGCGTACAGTTCGCCTATTTTGTCCATTCAGTGCAGAGCAACCAGTTGACATTTATCACCATGCAAACAATGAAAATGCGGTCGAAGATATCGTTTCATCATCAACATTAGTTGACTGGTTGCAGTGGTTTAACAAAATATGATAGAACAATCTTCAGCGAGTGCATCAATCGATTTTAGCTTTTAGATTTTAGATTTTAGATTTTAAATTGACCCCACTGATAAATGCGGGGGCTTGAGGATTTTAGATTTGAGATTTTGGATTGATTCCACGGATAAATCACGTGGCGGGTACCACCTTTGAAATTCTTGGTCAGAGTTTGAAACATTACCGGATCGTACACTTGTTTACCGAGCTCTCCGAAAAGGATGGATAGATCGGGATAGATCGATCGTCAAATCGGACACTATTTGCGGAAAAATATAAACGAACAGGGTATTTCTGTCAATTTTTCCATAGAGCAATCTTTGAGTGCATTGAGAAACTGTGAAGGAGTCGCTAGCCTTAATGTAGGGGGAATTCGAGAACTAGGTCTAAAGGTAGTACGTGACTCTTCATCTCATGGGAGTGTTATAGGCTTGCCCTATCGTGAAGATAACCGTCCAAGGGCTGATGAGCTTGCACTTTTATTGGCAAGACAGTCTCGAATTGTATGGGAATCTTCGTCAAGATAGTAAAATAAGTTGTCAGATTAAGTAATAGTGTTAGCTAGAGTTTTGACTTCTTCAAGAAATCGAGATTCTGGGTGTCTTTGTGGTTCCTTCGTTTCATTTGACAATAAATTTTGACTTAATATTTCTTGGGCGATCGCCTCCACCACCGGTACACAAACCGAATTCCCAATTTGCTTGTAACTTTCCCCCGCACTCGGATAACTCTTAAAATCTTCAGGAAAACCCATAAGACGGTAACATTCCTTCAGCGTCAATTTTCTCACCATATCTTGCTCAGGAATGTAGATAAAAAACCTGCCAGAGGTTTCTTGCGAAGGAATAGTCGGATGCACTCCATCTACCGAATAAATGCGATTAGGCTGTCTGTGAACTCTCGATAAATGTTCTGTATTGGGCCTCACGCCAGTTTTCCAAGTACCTTTATTTCTGTAACCTACAAACAAAAGTCCCGAATCTTGCTTTCTCGGAGACTCAATTAGAGTATACTCTGATTTGTCCAATATTTCAAAATCCCCTGTCTCGTCTAGAAATTCCCTGAGTTGCGGAGGAAACTTGCTTTTAAGTCGAGAAAAATTAAATTCTTTACCTTTAGTTGCAATGATAAATATTCTTTCACGATGTTGAGCAATTCCAAAGTCTTTAGCATTCAGCATTTTGTAATTCACGCTGTACCCCAACTCTCTAAGGCTAGCAATAATTACTTTTAAGGTATTTCCCTTGTCGTGATGGATTAAGTGCTTGACATTTTCGAGAACAACTACTTGAGGTTGCTTTATTTTGATAATTTTACAAATATCAAAAAATAGCGTCCCTCTAGTATCTTCAAAACCTAGCTTTTTGCCACAGATGCTAAAAGGTTGGCACGGAAACCCGGCGACTAAAACATCAAAGTCTTCTAACTCAACGGGATTAATTTTACTGATATCTCCAAAAGGAACCTCACCGAAGTTCTCCGTGTAAACTTGTCGGCATTTGCTGTTAATTTCGCATGAAAAAACGCATTCAAAACCCATTTTTTCAAAACCTTGTCTGAAACCTCCAATTCCTGAAAATAAATCTATAAATTTCATTTATAATTAAATCCCAAAATTACTCACCCCAATGATAACTCACCGAAGAGCACTATTCTCAAGAACAGGCAAGATGCCTGTTCCACAAAGAGTGAATTTCTGGTGGTGGGCAGGACAACCCGGTCTTGAAAAGCTGATTGCAAATGGTGCAATATCTCAGTGATAACATATTTTGTTTCTCTCTCTTATTTCACTCTGCGTTTTCTGCGTTCTCTGCGGTTCATTCTATCAAGTTCAACAAGTCTTGTGACAGTCCTCAATCTTATACCACTCATTAAAAGTCGCAGCAGCCACCGCCGGACACGGCAATGCCCTGTCCCCACAGATATCGCGTAGAATGTCGATCGCCCGAAACTTCCCCCCGCATTCAACCAACCAATGTCCCAAACTTGTCCCACAGCCGACTAAACTAGAAATAGCAAAAAAAATATAGCTATTCTTTACTTCCTTTCACCAACCATGAGTCAAACATTGGAAAACCTCACCGCAATCGATGACAAGCTATCCAAACGCCACATCGACCTCGATCCAGGCGGCTACTTCATCATTTATCTCGATCGCGAAACTAGCTTAATCTGTGCCAAACATTTCACCAACATCATCGACGATCGAGGCCTCGCCGTCGATCCCGAAACTGGTAAACCCATCCCCGCCCGCGGCAAGGTAGAACGCACTCAGTCCACACTTTTTACCGGCCGAACCGCCAAAGAACTTTGTGTCAAAATTCTAGAAGAAACCCGCCCCAGTCCGGTGACACTGTTAGATCACGCGGCTTATTTGGGACGGGAATTTGTACGGGCAGAAATTGCTTTGTTGAGCGATCGAGAATACGTTCAAGATTAGTGCAGTCCTGCCTTAATTTCTGGACAAAACCACAACAGATCGAATTTATCAGCACCCGATCACGAAAAACCTTGATACCAGAAATAAGTCACCATCGGAATTACTGTCGCCAACACCAACAGCACAACCACAACAACTGTGGCATTGCCTTGATCTGTTTCTTCAGCTTTTTTAAACGTGCCTTCAACTTGAATGTTGTCAACAACTTCAGGAGCACCCGGATCGGGTTCGCCCGACAAAACAGTTGCTATGCGCGTAGTTGCAGCCGCAAATGCCTCGTTGTACTTATTGGCTTCCCGCAGCGGCACTTGCACGGTTTCCCCAGCTACACTCTGGGCAATTTCATCGGTTAGCAGGGACTTAACCCCTTCGCCGGTGCGAATTGCCGCGCTGTTGGTAACAGTGTCGAGAACGAGTAAAATTTGATTAGTCTGGTCTTCTTTTGCGGGAAACCACTGTTCAAACAGTTGGTCGGTGAAAGTGGCTGCCGTTTCGCCGTAGTCTAAGCGGTGGATGGTGACAAACCTGACTTGTTTCCCTGTTTTGTTTTCCAGGTTGTCGAGCACGCTGCTGATATTGCTTTCGCTGCTGCGGCTGAGCACGTCGCCTTTGTCGAACACCCAAGTTCGATCGCCCGCCGACAACAGTGGGATTTCGTATACCCCCGTCGCCAATGCCGGCAATACCGCCATCTGGGATGCGATTAGGACGATCGCGATCGTCGCGGCCAAAGGTTGGAGATATTTTCTCCAATTAAATAATTGCTTCAGGAGTCTAGTCATGAGGTTAACCGTAAAACTGACTTTTTTCCAAAAATACTATAGAAACCCCCGTAAAATTCATTTTATGCAGGGCAATATTTACAATTAGCTAGCCAGTGGAACTCCCCGCCCGATTATTTTAGGATTCTAACTATGGAACCAGCAGACACTTATAAAGGTTGGATTATTCAATCCCAGAAAGTCTTCTACGTCGAGGTTTGGGATAGCCGCGGCAACCGCCACGTCGCTGTCCAAAATGCCAAGACTGAGGAGGAAGCTTTGGAATTGGCCAAAAAGTGGATAGACAAATATGAGTCAAAACCCGGCAGAATGCCGATCGACGTACCCCATCCTTTCGGAGACATGATCGATATGCCATTTTAACTCAGTTGACTGTTGACTGTTGACTGTTGACTGTTGACTGTTGACTGTTAACAGTTACATTGCAGCTTGTAGGGTGCTCTGCTAGAGAGAAAGCCTCTTCAAATCGAGAAATTATTGGAACTGACGCACCCAAAGACTATGCCAGTTGCGTCCCGGAGTGCGTTTTTCCTGAGATACAATTACGAAATTCCTCGCAATTTCCGCGTATTTTCTACCAAACTTCGAGCAAATTCGTCGAACCTTTCAGACAGTTTTTCATCCAACAATTTACCATCAGGACTAAAAGCTTTCCAAGCTTGCCCGATCGCAATTTGTTCGGGAATTACCCAAGCGTGCACCCATCTCAAAATCACGCGCAAATCGTTGAGTGCGTTGCTGTTAACTTGCCCTCCCAAAACGCTAATCCCACCTGCAACTTTCCCGTCCAAATGCTCAAAACTCATCAAATCCAGGGCATTCTTGAGAGCACCGCTGACGCTACCGTGATACTCCGGCGTTGCCAAAATCAAGCCGTCGGCTTGCTTAACCGCATTCTGCAGCTTTTCCACATCGGGGTAATCGATATAATCATTCTCACCATTGCAGAATGGCAGATTGAGCGATCGCAAATCGAATATTTCAACTTCCGCGCCCAAAGCCTGCGCCCGCTCTGCTGCCACCTTCAACGCTAACTGGCTGTAGGAGCCAGCCCGCAAACTTCCACCAATGCCAACAATTTTTACCATAAAACTTAAAAACAATAACTGCTTGAGTAAAACGTACTCATTACGACTATGATTAAGATAGCAAGTTCGATCGGCAACTGTCAATCGATTTGAGATTTTCGATTTGAGATTTTAGATTTACGGAGGGGGCCCAGAAACCGGGTTTTTTGAGCAAAATCCTTGGTTATAGCCCGCAGATTAGGTAAAAAACCCGGTTTCTTGAGGAGCCGTGGGTAAGTTCAGTGGAGGGGGCCCAGAAACCGGGTTTTTTGAGCAAAATCCTTGGTTATAGCCTGCAGATTAGGTAAAAAACCCGGTTTATTGAGGAAGCCGTGGATTCAAAACCCCCCCTCTTGAGGGGTCTCTGAAGATGCCCACGAGAGATAAACCCATCCAACACCCGCCATCTTGTTAAAATAAATGAACGTAGCAAACCACAAGCGGTCAATCTTGGCACTCTTCAACCTTGGGCAAAGCAATATGAAAAATTCTTGGAAACACGCATGGCTGGGGCATCTAGCTGTAAACAAAGACAAGTCGAGCCAGAATCCTAAAAAATCAATTCCAGGACGGAATCTTTGGCGCATCCTGGGCAGTTTGGTGATTTCTCAAGGAATATTGCTCTCGACCCCGGTGTTTGCCGACAGCGCGCCAAACACCATGAGTTACAGCCAACTGATCGACAACATAGAAAAAGGGCAAGTCAGTAAAATCGAAGTAGACGAAACTCAAAAAACTGCCAAGGTTAGGCTAAAAAATCAAAAAAGCGATCAAACCCAATCAGTTAGTCTGTTCGACTACAACAACCGAGAACTGTACTCGCAAATCCGCGCCAAAAAGATTGACTTTGAAGTCAAACAAACAGCCGACAACGCCGCCGCAGTCAGTTTAGTAGTAAACTTGCTAGTGATTTTTGCAGTGTTGGCAGTGCTGATGGCAATCCTACGCCGATCGACCCAATCTCAAGGAAATGCCATGAACTTCGGCAAATCCAGAGCCCGTTTCCAAATGGAAGCCAAAACCGGCGTGATGTTCGACGACGTAGCAGGCATCGAAGAAGCTAAAGAAGAGCTGCAAGAAGTCGTAACCTTCCTCAAAAAACCCGAACGCTTCAACGCCATCGGCGCAAAAATTCCCAGAGGAGTTCTGTTAATCGGGCCTCCCGGAACCGGCAAAACAATGCTGGCAAAAGCCATCGCAGGCGAAGCAGCCGTCCCCTTCTTCAGCATCTCCGGTTCCGAATTTGTCGAAATGTTTGTCGGAGTTGGCGCCTCCCGCGTCCGCGACTTGTTCCGCAAAGCTAAAGAAAATGCGCCCTGCATCGTCTTCATCGACGAAATAGACGCCGTAGGAAGGCAGCGCGGCGCTGGTATCGGCGGCGGCAACGACGAACGCGAACAAACTCTCAACCAGTTGCTGACAGAAATGGACGGCTTTGAGGGTAACAGTGGCGTGATTGTGATTGCAGCTACTAACCGGCCCGACGTACTCGATACCGCCCTGCTGCGGCCAGGCAGGTTCGATCGACAAGTAACGGTAGATTTACCCAGTTACAAAGGGCGTTTGGGGATTTTGCAAGTTCACGCGCGCAACAAAAAACTCGACCCAGAAGTTGCCCTAGACACGATCGCCCGTCGCACTCCTGGCTTTTCCGGCGCTGACTTGGCAAACTTGCTCAACGAAGCTGCTATTCTCACAGCGAGGCGTCGCAAAGACACGATTAGTAACTTAGAAGTTCACGACGCGATCGACCGGATCACGATCGGGCTTACCCTTAACCCGCTGCTGGACAGCAAGAAAAAGTGGATGATAGCATACCACGAAATCGGACACGCCCTAGTCGCGACCATGCTCAAAAACGCCGATCCACTTGAAAAAGTAACGATTATTCCGCGTTCCGGCGGCATCGGAGGCTTTGTTACCTTGGTTCTCGACGAGGAAATGCTCGACAGCGAAGGTTTGATGAGTCGGGCTTGGCTGTTAAGCCAGATTACAGTAGCTTTGGGGGGACGGGCGGCAGAGGCTGAAATTTACGGCGATGCTGAAGTAACTATGGGTGCCAGCAGCGATATCAAACAAGTCAGCAATCTCGCTAGGAAGATGGTAACGCTTTACGGAATGTCGGATTTGGGGCCTGTGGCTTTTGAAAGTCCCAACAATGAGGTGTTTTTGGGGCAGAACTGGAATTCGCCATCGGAGTATTCCGAAGAAATGGCAATCAAGATCGATCGCCAAGTCCGGGAAATTGCCTTTGAGTGCTACGAAGAAGCTCGCCGAATAATCCGCGAAAACCGCGCTTTGGTAGACAAACTTGTCGAAGCGCTGTTGGATGAAGAAACGATCGACGGCGACGAATTCCGCCAAATTGTCGAGCGGTACACCGAGTTGACCAAAAAAGAGTTGGCACCAACCTAAAGAGTCATTAGTCATTAGTCATTGGTCATTAGTCATTAGTTATTCAAGTTTGTAGTGAGGACTAAAGTCCTCATTACCGACAAAATAAGGACTTTAGTCCTTACTACAAACCAAGAAAAATGACTACTAACTAATGACTAATGACTAATGACTAATGACTACTAACTAATGACTAATGACAAATTAAGATTGTTGCGCGTACATTTCCCGGAGTACCAAAGCCGGGTCAACCCAGCGGCCGCCGTACTTCAATCCCCAGTGCAAGTGAGGCCCACTCGTGCGGCCGGTCATCCCAACTCTGGCAATTCTCGCACCCGCAGGCACTGTTTGACCTTGCCAAATTTGCAAAGTACCTTCGCGATCGGTATAATAACGCCCTCCATTAGCCGTTAGCACTCGGCCTCTGAGGTGACAGTAGATGTGTTCCCAATTTCCCGATCGCACCACCATACCAGTGCCGCATCGGCCATCTTCCCAAACTTCCACAATTTGCCCGCCCCACCAATTGCGGATATAGCTGCCTTCCGGGGCGGCCAAGTCCAAACCGTAATGAAAATCCCCGCCACGGGGGCCGAAGGGGGAAGTGTATGTTTCAAAGTTTTCGACTGGAAAAGAAGCTTCTTGCCACAAATTACCCGTCGCTACTCTGCTTGGTAAGCCTGACTGAGCTTTGACCACCTGCAGCTGCAAATAAGGGCTAATCAACACAATGCCGATCGAAAGTGCCAGCAGCAGCATCTGTCTGAAACGAAAAAAGCGTTTTGCCGTCAGCGGGCCTCTAGAGTCTTGCAGGATTTTTTTCACGGCTCAAAGTTAAATGTGTGTGGGAGTTTGCGTTGTCTGTTAGCCTCACATCTTGCACCCTTGTCAATAAAGCTTTCAGGGGCGGGCTTTCCGGCCCAGCCCACAAAAAAAATCATCCTTTGTGGAACGGGCCGGAAAGCCCGTTTCGGAGAAGGGTGCAAAATGTAAGTTATGCCAATTCGCTGCAAGATTGGCTTTGAGCTCTACCCGCGATCGCGAATCAGTTTATCAACAACGTGTATCTTACTCCATCCAAAACCCGTGTCAAGGCTTCCGGGTAAATGCCCAGGGGAGATAAAAAAAAGTTGGCAGACTAATTCGTGCTGCGGTTGAATTCGATCGAGCTTTTGCTTGACACTATAGTTAGTTAGTTCCGGGATTTTGGATGTCATCCAAAATCTCAAATTCATAACACATCAAGCAATGCTTACTGAAATTTTTCCCTTTAGTTTTGCCATAGACGCAACTGCGATCGCCGGTTCGTCCTTGTGGTCTTTGGCCCTATACTGGGGCCTGTCGCCCCTCACAGAATGGGTAATCCTGCAACTCAACCGCTGGATGAATTTTGCCGAGAGATCCCTCTACACCTCAGAAGCCGAGTTTGAAAGAACCCGCCAAGCCAGAGAAGCTCAAAATGCCTTTTACGCTTCGCTGTTGAGCATTCTGCCCTTTTTGATTGTGGGCGGATTGTGCAATTGGGGCGTCGAATTGTCTCTGGGTACTGGTTGGGCGGTATCTATGGGTACGATCGCCTGTATTGGTGGCGGCGTGTACGAGCTCGGCCGCCGAGACGGCGAGGAGTCTTAGGGGATTTTGGATTTGGGATTTTGGACAAAACTTACACGCAGGTAGTTAGACACCTGGTTTTTGCGACAATATTTCGTTGTCACCCGCAGATTCGCTAAAAAACCAGGTTTCTGTTTCTTTTCTCGAAGCGCGTAATTCCTGTATGATTGTCGCTCAAAAATGAGGATGTAAAGCTATGAAACTAAAGTGGTTGACACCTGCAATTATCTCATCTTTTTCGATCGTTGTTATTCCTGCGAAAGCGGCTGAAACCAGGTGCGGATGGTTAATAAATCCCACGCCTGCTAATTGGTATCTCAAAGACAAAGATGCTCAGTGGACTATCTCGGCGCAAGGGGGATATCAAGCCGGAGGAATGAACAATATTCCTCCTTTTAACGACGATGAATATGTCAAAACTAATGTTAATTATGGATATGGCTGTGCTTGTTTAAATGTGGTGACAGATAGAAATCGAATGAAAATTACCACGATACAAGGTGGTGAACAATTACCACTCTCGACTTGTCGAAAAGATCCGAATTTGCCAAAAATTCGTTAGTTATGGCGAAACCCTACAAGTTTTTTAACTCAGTCAAATGAACTTTCAACCAGAACCAACATCATTAAATCAAGCCCGCGCCACATTTAAAAAAAATTGGGGATACGACGACTTTCGCCCACCCCAAGGAGAAATCGTCGGTAGTTTATTAGCCGGAAAAGATACAATTATAATTATGCCGACAGGTGGCGGAAAATCCATCTGCTTTCAACTGCCAGCTTTGTTACAAACAGGCTTAACTTTGGTAGTTTCGCCGTTAGTTGCACTGATGGAAAACCAAGTACAAGAATTGCGCGATCGCAATCTTCCCGCTTCCCTCCTCCACAGTCAATTGCCAACAGCGCAGCGCCGACAAACTATGCAGTCGCTGCAACAAAACAAATTAAGATTACTGTACCTATCTCCCGAAACATTACTCAGCAAACCTGTTTGGGAAATTATCAGTCAGCCACACATCCAAATCAACGGTTTAATATTAGATGAAGCTCACTGTTTAGTGCAGTGGGGTGATACTTTTAGACCAGCTTACCGCCGTTTAGGAACAGTGCGGCCGGCTTTGTTGAAAGCTAAACCAGCAAACAGTAAAATTGCGATCGCAGCTTTCACCGCTACAGCCAACCCGGAAGCACAGCAGACAATCAAAAATGTCTTGCAACTGCAAAAACCCGAAGCATTTTTGCTAAGTCCCTACCGTTCTAATCTGCACCTGCAAGTGCAGACAGTCTGGACGCCGAGAGGGCGAAAACAGCAGTTATTGAATTTTATTAAAGCTCGACCAAAACAAGCAGGTTTAGTCTATGTCTGCACTAGAAAAGATAGCGAGAACTTGGCAGATTTGTTGAAAGAAGCAGGTTATAAAACAGCAGCATATCATGCAGGTTTAAGTCCAGAATCACGGCGAAAAATCGAAAACGCTTGGCTGAAAAATGAGCTTAAATTCGTGACTTGTACCTCAGCATTCGGGATGGGAATTAACAAGCCCGATGTCCGGTGGGTTGTTCATTATCAAGCACCTTTGCTATTATCGGAATACATTCAGGAAATTGGTAGAGGCGGACGCGACGGCAAACCAGCGATCGCCCTGACATTGATTAGCGAACCGACGGGTTTGCTTTATCCTGAAGATAAACAAAGAGGGCAATTTTTTCAAGATAAATTGCGATCGCAATACCGAGAAGCTCAGCAATTAGCAAAAAAACTGCCAGTTAAAGGCGATATAGAAGCTGTTTCCCGCGAATTTCCCGAAAGTGCGATCGCCCTTTCAATCTTGCACAGCAGCGGACAATTAACATGGCAAGATCCTTTTAATTATGCGATCAATAAATCTCCCCAGCAAAAAGCGGAAAAATCCAACTTTACAGCCGCTGAGGAAATGGTAAAATATTTGAAAGATCGCGAGTGCAGGTGGCAATTTTTGCTGCAAGCTTTTGGGTTTGCAAATGAGGCGAAATCTATGCAGTGCGGCCACTGCGATAATTGTCGGTGAAACCAGTCTCTTGTATCTTGAAAGATGTAGATTTCGATTTACCGTGTTCGTGGGGGCGGGTTTACGAGATTATTGGTTTTAGGCAATTATTATGGGTGAAACCCGCCCCTACAAGATATGTACTGCATACAAATCGATCGATTTTAAATTAGCGATTACCGATTACCAAAGAAAGTAAATGATAGAAACAGACACTGCGGCACAGATTTACACAGTAGAAAATACAGAGGAATTCGATCGCAGTAATGTCAATCAGCGATTAGATATTTGGCTGTCAAACCAGATACCGGACTTATCCCGATCGCGAATCCAAAGCCTCATATCACAAGGTAACGTCAAAGTCAACGACGAAACCTGCACATCGAAAAAAATATCAGTAAAAACTGGCGATCGCATCCACCTCACTTTACCCGAAACCCAGCCCACAAAGTTGCAGCCTGAAGCAATTCCCCTCGACATCCTCTACGAAGACGACAGCCTAATTATCATCAACAAACCAGCCGGATTAGTCGTCCACCCAGCCGCTGGACACGCAGACGGTACATTAGTCAACGCTTTGTTAGCCCACTGTCCCCTAGCAGAAATAGGCGGAGTTCAGCGGCCGGGAATCGTACACAGATTAGACAAAGATACAACAGGTGCGATCGCGATCGCCAAAACCGACATTGCCCACCAACACCTGCAAGCCCAACTCAAAACCAAAACCGCCCGCCGCGAATATTTAGGCATAGTTTACGGTGCTCCCAACACCGAAACAGGCACAATAGACCTACCCATCGGACGGCATCCCACAGACCGCAAAAAAATGGCGGTAGTACCAGTAGAAAAAGGCGGTCGCCCCGCAGTTACTCACTGGAAAATCAAAGAAAGAATTGGCAACTATTGCTTAATGCACTATCAATTAGAAACAGGCCGCACCCATCAAATTCGCGTGCATACAGCCGAGATAAAACATCCGATTGTGGGCGACCCGATGTACAGTTCCAACCGTTCTATCGGCGTCAATTTAACCGGACAAGCCCTCCACGCATGGCGGCTGACATTGCAGCATCCCGTAACAGGAGAATCAATAGAGGCGATCGCACCTTTACCAGATCAATTCAACACCTTGTTAAAAATATTGCGTCTGCGAGCTAATATTTGATATGTTGGGCAGTTAACACTGGTAATTTCTATGTCTAAATTTGAGGAACTTTGTAAAGCTTACGCCGCATCCCGGCAAGCATACCGCGAATCCTGCGAAGCTTGTCAGGATTTTAGTGACATTTTTATCAAGCAAATGAGCGATTATTTGGAATGCCCGATTCAAAACCAAAATCAGAAGTTTGATGACAATGGCATTCTGTATTTTGATGGTGCGATCGATGTTTGCGAAAATCCCGAAAATCCCCAAAAGGGCGATCGCGAAACAGTCGAAATATCTTTGAGTGTTAACAAAGTTATTGACAATTTCATTGTCACCGTTTATCCTTGGGGTCACGAATTCAAGATTCTCATTGATGAACCCAGACACTTTGAAGAAGCTTTTGAATACATTTTTGATCGACTCCAATCAGCTTATACTGGTGTAAGTCTGTTACCGTCAGAACCAGATCCTTTACCTTTTTAATGACTAAAGTCCTTACTATAAACATTTTTTCCCCTGCCTTTTTTCTTGATTAAACTTCTTGCCTAAATTTTTGATGTAATAGGGAAACCGCAGATGGAATGAGAATTAAATAACTTCCACAAGATTGTGGGATGGGCGTCCCGCCCGTTCTTTTTGGACGGGCGGGACGCCCATCCCACAATAACAATTAAAATTGTAAGTTATTTAATTAGCGATCCGATGAAAGCAGATGCACGCAGATGAACGCAGATACATTTAAAGATAGGAGAGCAAAGAATAGCTTCAATTCAAGTCTAATATTTATGGTTAAATCCTGTAGATTGCTCGTTGCCGAACTTCCTTTTTTCCCCAAAAATTATGAGTCCCGAGTTTTGGATTCCAAGTTTATCAAAAAACTCAAACCTCAAAACTCAAGACTCAAAACTCTCTCAGCCTAAAAGCCGATCGATTCAGTCGATCGCCCGACACAAATAATTGCATCAGGGCAGCATCAATTACCGGCGACGGGGAACCATCGTCTCGATATTGATATTAGCCAGAGCCACGCGCTGCGGCGGAGTAGTAGGAATGGGCATATTGCGCGCCATACCCAAATAGTTGGACGGATCGCCAGCCTTCGCCTGCTGTTCTTGAGGAACAAAACGGCGGACACTTGTTTGCCAGATGATTTGCGGGAAGCCAAGCTGCGAACGGTGGTACTCACCGTAGCGGGGCGTTTTCAAGTTGAAAGGAGTATCTCCTCCAACTCGCTGAGGCAAAATTCGGCGCTGCTGGTAAGGTACGGTATCGTAGCCGAACTTATCGAGGTACTC
The DNA here is from genome assembly GCF_036705145.1 of Microcoleus sp. B5-D4. Taxonomy (NCBI): domain Bacteria; kingdom Bacillati; phylum Cyanobacteriota; class Cyanophyceae; order Oscillatoriales; family Microcoleaceae; genus Microcoleus; species Microcoleus sp. B5-D4. Next base: position 37,622 of record NZ_JAUBTV010000040.1, read on the forward strand.
TTCGCTATTGACCAACTCGTCAATAAAGCCTTGAGGCCCCTTATTTGCTACCACGATCGACCAAGCAATCTTTTCGCGCTCGCTGTACACATCCCGGCCCAAAACGCGCTGCACGCACATTTCCACAAACCGGTAATTGCTGTTAGTTTGATAATTCCGCTCCAAGAAAGGAGAAGAAGTCGCCAAACCGCGAATAAAGTCCCGCACAGTAATTTGGCCGAACTTGAGTTGCGACTCCAAAGACTTTTGGCGGTTGCTCTTGAGGATTTGGTGTTCGCTGTAAATCTGGCGATATCCAGCCCAAATCAAATTTTCCATGTCTCCAGACGAGAGCACATTTTCAGTTGTGAAAATTCTCGGCTGCTCGTCGCTCCCCACTTCAAAACCAGCAACGCGCTGGTTTTGGCTCTTGGGGGCGTAGCTTAATAAAGGAAGCGCCACGTTAAAATCTCCGTTATCTCAAATTTCAGAAATAGTTGACACCGTGAGCTGCCAGCAAAACGGATACAACTAACCAACATACAGATTAGGGGATTCCCGCAATCTAAATCTGATTTTCCTGAATTTTTGCAACAATCTGTAACATTTGTTGACTGTTGTCAGTTGTCAGTTGACTGTTGTCAGTGGGCAGTGGGCAGTGGGCAGTGGGCAGTGGGCAGTGGGCAGTGGGCAGTCAACAGTCAACAGTCAACATCCAACAGCCAAATTACCAACCCAGAGCCGAATAAAACTCGCTGCCGGCCACTTGAGCTGCTGCGGGTTCTGATGTTGCATCCGAGTCTGGTTCGACCCGAATTTCCGTACAAAAAGTCGAAGTGCTGAAACCGCCAAAGCGCTTTACGGTACTCGTCCGCATCCGCACGTTCGGATTAGCAAACCAGAAACGCTCGATCGAACTCATCGTCTCGTATTCGGTAATCAGCAGCAGCCCATCCTCGTCATCCATCTCAAAACGGCCAGCCACCGGCACAATTTCCGCATAGCCCCGTTCCCGCAACATCAAGCCCTGTCGGGGATTTTCAGGATCGGGGACGATCGCGAACACCGTAGACCCTTTATGATTCTCATCATCCTTATCCCACGCCATCGAGCCGTGCCAGGTTACAAAAGCCCCCCCAGCAGCCCGACTCGGATCGACTTCGTGCATCTTGCAAATCTCTGCGACTCTCGCATCATCCGCAGCTAGGGCTGTTACCTGAATATTTGAATCCCCAATCTCCGCTTGGCGGAAAGCGAGGTGGTGAGTGCTGCGCTGCGATCGCCACTCCCCAGCACTGCTTTGAAAAAACTCCATTGCATCCATACAAACTATCTCCTTTGGCTTAGGCTTCCCTGTCTTTACGCCTTTTTATGATAAGGCTCCCCCCACTTAGATGTACTTTTGCTACACAAATTAGTCTCAAAATGTCTACTTTGGACATATTGTCAAGCGAATGTTATGATAGTTTACAATATAGGAGACACAACAAATTCTGCGAAACGTCATTCCGATCAATTTCGCATCAATCTCAGCAAACTGGAGGAGCGATTTATGGATATGCCTACAACCAGCCTCAGCATGGAACAGCAGTTCAAACTTCAAGTGCTGCGCGAAGAAGTCAAAAGGTTAAGCCAAGACCAAGCTCAGGAATACTTGCTCGAAGTTATGCGGCAAAGTATGGTCAAAGAAAACCTGTTCAAGCATTGGATGAAGAATATTTGACACTCTCCGCGCTGAAGCTGCGGGGATTCTTAAGACCATAATTTAAGTCTTAAAGGCGCTGACAAAGCACCCCTACCGATTCCGCTTAGATCGAGTCCAAGCATTATCGCTACTTTTCTACCAATGTTCCCACAACCATTGCAATCTGCATTAATCAACCAACCTTGAGCTGTTCTGTACAAACCACGCTTAACTCGTTTGCCAGTTGGAAGCCACCCTTCGGGTTTTTCGCCGAATGTAGGTAGCGAATCATTATCAACAAACGACGCTTTGGATGAATAAGATTCTTCCGTTTCCACAAATTTCAATCCGTACTGCTCACAAAGTTGAGCAATTCTATCTTTTAATCGGCCCGTAGGGATTTGCACAAACTTTTGATTAGTTGTGTTTCCCATATTGGCAGATTTTTTTTGTCCCTTATTCCAGCCGAATACAATCGTTCCTATCCGATTTTTTAAGCTGTGGTTTATTACCTTCCTTGCTGCCTTGTTGACGGCATCTCGCATTTGGCGGTTACGTTTCTCTGTTAAGCAGGCAAGTCTTTTAGACCAGAATTCATTAGCTTTTCCCTTCATCAGAAATGCCACCCGTTTGTTGTATCCCTGATTGAGCGATTTTAAATGCCTGCCATCAACAATAAAACTTGTACCGACATTGCTCACGCAAGTTAGCCAGTTATCTACGCCGTGGTCAATCATTAAGCACTTAGTCGGGTCTATATCTGCCTGTATTTGGTTTACTTTGTAGACCAATTCTAGGTAGAAACAGCCGTTACGAGGAAGAATGCGATACTCTCGAATCGACTTAAAATCAAGATTAGAGGGTATCGGTAAAAAGAACGCATCTAAGCCGAACCACGCTTTAACCTTGCTTCCAAGGGGGAATCTCAACATTCCTTCTTTGAGTTTTACCGACCTACCTGTAAATGTCACAAGTGCCCTTCCGCCTTGACGATATTTTGGTAGTTTCGGGCGTTCCGTAATTACCCCACTTTTAAAAGCTCTTAGTAATCCCATAAATGACTTAAAAGACTCTGCTACGCCCGTCAATATTTGTTGGGCAGTATCAGAGTAGAACGCTTGATAGTGTCGGTTCCGATTTTCAGTACCCAAAACTTTGTGCAACTGATCACGGCTTGGGATTTTACCAGTTTTAAAGTATAGCTGGCGGCCATAGTAAGTTCCGCAATTAGAAAGCTTGGCAGCTTCGGAACACAGGTATTCAAGAATAGCTTGAACATCTGAATCAGCCCGAATTAAATTTTGTTGACAGCCAAACATGAGTAGTCCTCCTTGTTGTAATATAATACAGCCAAACACCGGAAAAGAGCGTGAACAAACGTTGAAATTTTTTAGATGAAGGAATCTAAATTTGCACTCGTTGAAGATCGCTGCAAATCTGTAGGTAGAACTAAAACTGATGTATTTATAGTCAATCAGGAGCCTCAAGGTTAAGGAAAAGCCGTCCTGAAAGGACGGGGCTTCAGACCCAGTTTTTTGGTGAACTCTTCGAGCATTTCTTCACAAAAATCAGCGGCTTGTATCTGCAAAAAGTGCGATCGACTCACATCTTGCACCATTGTCAAGAACAGGCTTTCCGGCCTGTTCCACAAAGAGTGAATTTTCTTGTGGAACAGGCCGGAAAGCCTGTTCCTAAAAAGCTTATTGAGAATGGTGCAACATCTCAGATCGAGCTTTTAATCATAAAATCCAGAATCCCGCTTTCTCCAAGAAAGCGGGATTCTAAATTCAGAAAAGTTTTACGCGGTTTTTTTGGTCGCTACCAGACTCAGCAAATTAAAGATATTTAGTCTCTTAGAAAGAAACTTCGTTTGTGTAGCGACAGGTTGAAACCTGTCGCGGAATCAACCAAAACGGCCGCTGACATAATCTAAAGTAGACTCTTCCTTTGGACTTTGGAAAATTACCTCAGTCTTGTCACACTCCACAAGATAGCCAAACCGCTTCCCATCGTCAGAAAGTTTAGCATTGAAAAAAGCAGTCAGGTCAGAAACCCGAGAAGCCTGCTGCATATTGTGAGTAACGATCACGATCGTATACTTTTCCTTGAGTTCCCGCATCAACTCCTCAATCTTAATCGTAGAAATCGGGTCAAGAGAAGCGCAAGGTTCATCCATTAACACTACATCAGGATTAATCGCGATCGCCCTAGCAATACACAAACGCTGCTGCTGGCCACCCGAAAGAGAAAAACCGCTTTGCTTCAACTTATCCTTCACCTCATCCCACAAATAAGCTTGGCTGAGCGATTTTTCTACCAGCTCATCCATATCCCCCTTATAATTGTTTACCCTCGCACCGTAAGCAATATTGTCATAAATCGACTTCGGGAAAGGATTCGGCTTTTGGAATACCATCCCAATCTTGCGGCGCACCTCTACAGCATCAATATCAGGAGCGTAAAGATTTTGATCGTAGTAATCAATTCTACCCTCTAAACGAAAACCGTTAACTAAATCGTTGAGGCGGTTAAAACATCGCAGAATTGTACTTTTACCGCAGCCAGACGGCCCAATCAAAGCAGTAATGCGATTTTTAGGAATCTCCATACAAACATTTTTAACCGCGTGAAAAGCGCCGTAAAAAATATTGATATTTTCTGTCCGTAAAATTGTTTCCGTTTGCTTGTCTAAATCCATCATCATACTGCTAATTATCCAATCGAATTTTACAAAATAACAAGAAGGCGAGACTGGGAGACACAGAAAGTAGGAGACGAAAGGAAACACAGTTAAATTCATCCGTGTATCGGTGTCCAAATCCGTGTCGTGCCCTTCTTCCTTCAATAAACTTTTTGGCGAGTAGCCCAGCGAGAAAGAATACTCGTCAGCAAAACCATAATCACCAAAATCAAAGATGCCGCCCAGGCCAATTCTTTCTGTGCCTTAAAAGGAACCGTTGCAAAGTTGTACACCAAAACCGAAAGACTCGGAGTTGGCTTATCAAATCCTGCCGGCCAAAAAGGCGAATTCAGCGCCGTGAAAATCAAAGGAGCAGTTTCTCCAGCAGCGCGAGCAATTGCCAGCGTCACACCCGTTAAAATAGCCGGAATTGCCGCAGGCAAAACCACCTGCAACACCGTTTGATAATTAGAAGCACCCACACCAACCGAGGCCCATCTAATATCTTGCGGGACGATTTGTAGAGCTTCGTCAGTAGTCCGCACAATCGTCGGCAACATCAGCACAGCCAGCGCCGCACCCCCTGCAATTGCCGAAAAACCTCCCATATTTACCACGAACAAACCGTAGGCAAATACCCCTGCAATAATCGAAGGAACGCCGCTGAGGACATTAGTAGCAAAGCGTACCCAGCGAGCTACTTGGCCGCTGCTGAACTCCGACAAATAAACGGCGGCCAATACACCAAAAGGAACAGCAATTAAAGAAGCAATTCCCACCGTCATCAATGTACCGAGAATTGCATTAGCAATACCGCCTCCCGATAGTCCGGGCGGGGGTGGCAACTTGGTAAACAAGTCTAAATTCAGACGATTGAAACCTTGTACGGTGACATAGGAAAGAACTGCAAACAAAGGCAGCAGAGTTATGGCCAGACTAGCTCCAGCCAGTACAGTCATCCCCAGACTAAACAGCGCTTGTGGGCTGTTTTTAACCTTCTTTAAACTGCCTGTTTTCGATACCAAAGGATTCTCATCGGAGACGCTATTTGACATAAACTAAAACTCTGTAGGAAATGGCGGCAAACTTCTAGTTGTACTTCGCTCTTACTTGAGAAACAATCCACTCTGCTAAAATATTAACAATCAGTGTCATAATAAACAGAATTAGCCCAGTGTACATCAGAGCTGCTACTTGCAACCCGGAGGCTTCCGCAAACTGATTTGCCATCAGAGAAGCAATAGTATTTGCCGGAGCTAGCACAGAAAGACTTAACTGATTGGAATTGCCAATTAACAGAGTCGCAGCCATTGTTTCTCCCATCGCGCGACCGAGCCCAAGCATAATTCCGCCGACAATACCGGAAAAAGCCGCCGGTACGAGCACTCTAAAAATTGTTGTCCACCGAGTAGCTCCTAAACCTAGAGATGCTTGCCGCAAATCGGGCGGGAGACTTGCCAAAGAGTCGCGGGAGATGGCAGTAATAATCGGCAAAGTCATAATTCCCAAAATTACTCCTGCTGGTAACATTCCCGGGCCCACTGGCGAGGTGCTAAAAATCGGCAGCCATCCGAAAGTGCCGTTGAGAAACTTGCCGAGAGTGGTAATCATGGGAATCAATACAGCAATTCCCCACAAACCGTAGACTACGCTGGGAATGGCGGCTAAAAGTTCTACTAAAAAAACTAAAGCGGTACGCACTGGCAGCGGCAAAAAATCTTCACTCAAGAAGATGGCAGTCCCTACTCCTAATGGTACTGCAATTAGGAGCGCGATCGCCGAACTGACGATCGTCCCGTAAATCATCGGCAGCGCACCGTACTCTTCTTTAACCGGATTCCAATCACTGCCAAACAGAAAGCCCAAACCGTACTGTTGAATCGCCGGTAAAGCCCGATAAGCAACGGTGAGCGCGATTACCAGCAAAATTACACCAACTCCTATGCCCAAAATCCGCGTCAGCCAGATAAAGCCTTGGTCTAAGGATTTTTCTGCCCCAGAGCGCGATCGGCTCTGTGATTGAGCGCTGTTATTATCTGAAATCATAGAAAAAAAAACCAAATATATAGTAGCCGAAAATAGCCTGTTTCGGAAAAAGCTAGAAGGAAGCAGAAAGAAAGACGATAAATAAAATCACAGAGGGGCGGGTTTATTAATCCCCTGACTTTTCAACAAATATTTCTGGTAAAACCTGACCCTTGTATTTTGAAAGAGGTAGATGGCGATTTACCGTTGGGTGGGGCGGGTTTATCAGATTATTGATTTTAGGCAATTATTGTCGGTGAACCCGCCCCTACAGAAATATCTCTCTTCCTTCTTCCTTTTTTCCCTCTGCCAACTGTCAACTAACAACTGCCAACTGTCAACTGCCCACTGACTTCTCTTACTATTTGGCAACCTCAATCTTGTAGTCTGCGCTGATGCCGTCAGCGGCCGCGGCTACTTTTTCTTTAACGTTTTGGGGCAGAGGAACGTAGCCCAATTCGGAACTAACTTTTTGACCTTCATTCAAGCCGTATTCAACCATTGCCTCGATGGTTTTGGCTTTGTTGGGGTCAGTAACTGTTTTGGGGACGAGCATCCAAGTGTAGGTGACAATTGGATAGGATTGAGCGCCTTCGGGGTCTTCGATAAATGCTCGCAGGTTTTCCGGCATCGGCACAGTTGCTAAAGCTTGAGAAGCTGATTCGTCGGTAGGTGCGACAAAGCTGCCTGCTTTGTTTTCCAAAGATGCAAATTTGACATTGTTGTTTTTGGCATAGCCGTATTCTATGTAGCCGAGGCTGCCTACGGTTTGCAGAATTTGGGCTGTCACGCCTTCGTTGCCTTTTGCGCCTACGCCTACGGGCCACTGTACTGTTTTGCCGTCGCCTACTGCACTTTTCCAGTCGGGGCTGATGGCACTCAGGTGTTTGGTGAAGACGGCGGTGGTACCGCTACCGTCGGAACGGTGGACGATGGTGATGGCTTGGTCTGGCAATTTAGCGCCCGGGTTGGCTGCTGCAATTTTGGGGTCGTTCCACTTGGTAATTTTACCGGCGAAGATATCTGCGTAAACATCCCGTGGCAGTTTCAGTGGTTCGGTTAAGTCTGGCAGGTTGTAGCCGATGACGATGCTGCCGGCTGTCATGGGCAGCAAGATCACGCCTTTGTCTGCTGGAACTTTGGCGATTTCGTCGTCTTTCATGCCGGTGTCGCTGGCCCCAAAGTCTACTGTGCCTTTGGTAAATTGTTCGACTCCGGCGCCGCTGCCTACTGATTGATAGTTAATTTGTACTTTGGGGTTGATTTTGTTGAAGTCTTGAAACCAACGCTGGTACAGGGGGGCGGGGAATGAGGCGCCGGCTGCGGTGATGGCTACGTCTGAGGCTAGGGCGAGTTTGGTGTTTTCCGCTGTGCCGGTGGCTGCAACGGGGGATGCGCCGGGGGATGCTGCGGTGTCGCCGGGGCTGGGGCTGCTGCTTGTGGTTGTGCTGCCACCGCCGCAAGCTGCTACACTGAGGGCGATCGCCATAGCGGAAATTGCAGTAGTCAGACGGTTTGAATTAATCAAGTTGAGACGAAAAAGCATAGGTATAAAAAATCTGCGATCGTTATACGGGTGTCCCGCACCAGCATAGCGCGCAAAAGTAAAGGTTAGGTTAAGAATCTTTACACTTAATGGCAATTTAATATTAATTAATATTATTAATTAATTGATGAGCTTGACAAGGCTGATTTTCTAAGATAAAGGCAAGATAGATTTGTACGGAAACCAGGATTCGATCGCCCGATCGCGAAAAATTCCCCATTAAATTATCACAATATCTAGGCTTGAGAACCAGAAAACCATACAATGGTGGTTATTTTGACAGTGGTGCTACTATTAAGAATTTAAAAACTGGGGGCATTGAAGCTGGCATCGGACAAATACCTTCTGAGGAAGGCCGTTTGATGATATAGCAACCGCCCTGACGGTTAGGACGTTCTTAATTGCACAAACATAAACGGTCGATTGCAACTTCTGTCTTCCTTCTTTCTTCTGCTATAATGCCTGCTCCTATTGAATTAATCTGGGCTGTTATTGGTTTGCTCCTGACGATAGGAGGCACTTTTTTGCCTGCATCTGTCACAATTCCTGTTGGGTTGTGGGACGATCGAGGACTTCAGGCGTACTCTTTAGGTGTTACCTATCAAATTGGAGCCGTTTTGCTAGTAGGCTGCATGGGGGGGAAAAATGCTGCGGCTCTCTCGCAAATTGCCTATTTGGCATTAGGATTAACTTTGTGGCCAGTTTTTTCTCAAGGCGGCGGCATCGGCTATCTCAAAGAAGCGAGTTTTGGGTATTTGCTGGGTTTTGTGCCTGGTGCTTGGGTGTGCGGCTGGGTGGCTTTTAAGGTGGCTTCGCGGCTGGAATCTATGGCTTTTAGCTGTTTGTGCGGTTTGTTCACTGTTCACGCGATCGGCTTAATTTATCTAATTTTTACTTACTGGCTGCCTCCGGCCAAAAAAACACCTTTATTCGATGAGATTCTTAAATATTCGGTTTATCCTCTGCCGGGACAATTGGCGGTAGTTTGTGCGATCGCAGTGCTGTCATTTACTTTACGCCGCTTGATGTTTTATTAATTGGGGAATTGGGAATTGGTAATTGGGAATTGGTAATCGGGGATTGGTAATTGTGCAAAATAAGGTTATACTATCATTGCCCAACGGGAGAGTTATCGCGCTGCGGCTGGGATTGCTTTGACCCACTGCATTCTGCTCGCAATGACAAGTGAGATTGGAGTAAATTCTCTCATGTCCGATGCCCCATTTTCTATTGCTTAATTCATGCGTTTTAAAAGAAATCCCTTGTTCTGGGTAGCTGCTGTTATCAGTTTAGTTTTAGACCACCTGGCTAAGTTTTGGGTGGTGCAAAATTTTGACTTGACGGTTCCTCCGCAGACGCAGGCGGTGTTACCTGGGGTGTTTCACTTCACTTATGTTGTTAATACCGGTGCGGCTTTTAGTCTTTTCAGCAATGGCGGGGCGATTTGGTTGCGCTGGCTGTCTTTGGGCGTTAGTGTCGGATTGATTGTGCTGGCTTGGTTCGGGCCGCGAATTAACCGCTGGGAACAAGCTGGCTACGGTTTGATTTTGGGGGGAGCACTAGGGAATGGGATCGATCGATTTGTTTCGGGCCATGTTGTAGATTTTATCGATTTTCGGATCATTCGGTTCCCCGTATTTAATCTAGCCGATGTGTTTATTAATGCTGGGATTATCTGTTTGCTGATTGCAACTTTTCACAGTGCACCGCCGCCGCCGAGAAGTCAGGACGATCGCGATTCTATTTCAGAGTAAATTTGAAGAAGCAAGAAGGAAGTTCGCCAACAGATTCGCTTTCTTCGGATGTAACGGATGTAACAGCTAACTAACTGTAGGGTGCGTCAGCGGGGATCTCCTTAGTTTGTGGTCGCCACATTCAACCCTGACGCACCCTACAATGACTTTGGAAATGCCTTAAAATGAGATAAGAACAGACCTATTGTTAAAACTAAATTTGCCCGTGAATCCTAATCCCTTTGCCCAAGAACGCTTACTATTTGTCCCAGCAACCCCCGATGCTGATGCTATCCCGACTATTTTTGCTTTTCCCAACGAGTACACGGTGGGTATTACCAGTCTCGGCTATCAGATAGTGTGGGCCACTTTGGCTGTGCGATCGGATATTGAAGTGGGCCGTTTATTTACTGATATCAGCGAACCACTTCCCCGAAATCCAGAATTACTGGGATTTTCGCTTTCTTGGGAACTAGACTATGTAAATATTCTCAATTTATTGGAATCTTTAGAAATTCCGATTTGGGCGTCAAAACGAACTGATAATCATCCGATCGTATTCGGCGGCGGCCCGGTTTTTACTGCTAATCCCGAACCTTTTGCCGATTTTTTTGATGTGATTTTGCTCGGAGATGGCGAACATCTCATAGACAATTTTATTGATGCTTGTAAACAAGTCCGTACCGCCGACAGAAAAACTAAATTGCGGCATTTAGCCCAAGTTCCGGGAGTTTACGTCCCCAGTTTGTACGAGGTAACTTATCTGGATGCAACTGAGGGGATTAAATCGATTCAGCCTGTCGATTCGGGAATTCCCAGTATGGTTGAAAAACAGACTTATCGCGGCAATACTTTATCTGCTTCCACTGTGGTGACAGAAAAAGCGGCTTGGGAAAATATTTACATGGTGGAAGTGGTTCGTAGTTGTCCAGAAATGTGCCGTTTTTGTTTGGCAAGTTATCTGACTTTGCCGTTTAGAACTGCGAGTTTGGAGGGTTCGCTAATTCCGGCGATCGATCGCGGTTTAGCTGTGACTAATCGTTTGGGTTTGTTGGGTGCTTCTGTCACTCAGCACCCGGAATTTGAAGCGTTGCTGGATCATTTGAATCATCCGAAATACGACGGCGTGCGGCTGAGTCTTTCTTCGGTAAGGACGAATACGGTGACAGTTAAGCTAGCAGAAATATTGACCAACAGAGACAGCAAATCTGTGACAATTGCGGTGGAAAGCGGGAGCGATCGCCTCCGCAAAATCGTTAACAAAAAACTCACAAATGACGAAATTATCCAAGCTGCTATTAATGCTAAAGCTGGCGGATTAAAGGGAATTAAACTTTACGGAATGGCGGGAATTCCCGGCGAAGAAATGGAGGATTTAGAGGAGACGGTGGAGATGATGCGGGCGATTAGAAAAGCCGCTCCCGGTTTGCGGTTGACTCTGGGATGCAGCACTTTTGTCCCCAAATCTCACACTCCTTTTCAGTGGTTTGGAGTGAATAAAGATGCGGAGAAGAGGCTGAAGTTTTTAGATAAAGAATTGCGTAAGTTAGGTTTAGAATTTAGACCTGAAAGCTATAACTGGTCTGTGATTCAGGGTTTGTTGTCAAAGGGCGATCGGCGGTTGTCTCGGCTGTTGGAATTAGTGCGGCATTACGGCGATACTTTGGGCAGTTATCGGCGGGCATTTAAGGAGTTGCGCGGACAGTTGCCTGAGATGGATTTTTATGTTTTTCAAGAGTGGGAATTGGATCAGGTTTTGCCTTGGAGTCATTTAAAAGGGCCGCTACCGGAGGCGACTTTGAAGAAGCATTTAGCGGAGGCGATGAGTCATTTTAGGACGAAGGATTTGCAGTTGACGAGTTAAGAAATAGCGGATGCGAAAGTGCGTTAGCGAAGCCCTCGAAGAGGAGCGCATCTTTGCAAGTAAGTAGATTGAAAGCTAACTTAACAAGATAAAATAAGGAGCGACGTACTATAATACAATTATGCCAGAAGTTCAACCCAAGGAAATTCAGCGTTATGTCACATCAGATGGCAGAGTACCTTTCGCTGAGTGGTTTGATTCCTTCAAAGATACAAACACTCAAGCCAAGATTCGATCTAGGCTAAATCGGGTTGTTACTGGTAATTTGGGAGACTATCGTTCAGTTGGAGAAGGAGTTTGCGAACTCAGAATAGACTATGGCCCTGGTTTCCGAATCTATTTTGGGCAAGTTGGAACAACAATTGTGCTTCTCCTCTGCGGTGGAGATAAAAGCACTCAAAACCGAGATATCCTCCAAGCAAAAGAATACTGGACAGATTACAACAGGATTTAAAACAATGGCTAAAAGTATTCCCGATCATCCGTTTTTGATTGAATCTCTGAGAAAAAACCCGGCATTGTCAGCCGCCTATATAACGGCGACTATAGAGGAAATCGACCCGGAACCTGAATTGCTGAAACTTGCTCTGGGCGATGTAGCAGAAGCTTTGGGTCTACCAAAAATGACTCCAGAACAATATGAATTGCACTTAAAAAAACTGGATGAATTGCTGTCGCAGCAAGGAAGTGATGCGATTTACAATCTGGGAACTTGGCTGAATGCTTTGGGATTGAAACTAACAGTTGCTGTTTGTACTGATACAGAGGATAATACTGCAAATGCTGAAACGCGATCGGAAATAACTGTTTAACTTGATCTACAAAATGCCTAATTTTCGATATTCATCCTTAATTAATGCCACCGTTGAAGCAGTCTGGAACTTTCACGAAAGGCCGGGCATTCGGCAACTTTTGACCCCGCCTTGGCAACCGGTTCAAGATAAGACGAGGAGCGACATACTATAATACAATTATGGCAGAAGTCCAACGAGAGTGAAATTCAGCGTTATGTTGCCTCAGACGGTCAAGTGCCGTTTGATAACTGGTATGATTCGCTCCGAGATAGCAAAATTTCAACAATTATCAATAAAAGACTTAACCGAGTTATTTTGGGGAATTTGGGAGATTGTCAATCAGTTGGAAATGGAGTCTTTGAATTAAGGATAGACTATGGCCCTGGTTTCAGAATCTATTTTGGGCAAGTAGGAACAACAATTATACTTCTTCTGTGCGGAGGAGATAAAAGCACTCAAGACCGAGACATTCGCCAAGCAATAGAATACTGGACAGATTATAGGAGTTAAAAAAATGCCTAAAAGTTTACCGTATCATGACTTTTTGATGGCACGGCTAAAAAACCCCAGTTATGCGGCAGTCTATCTCGAAACTCATTTTGAATTAGATGAAGGCGAAGAACCTGACGAAGCATTGCTGAAACGAGCTCTGGGCGATGTAGCTGAAGCTCTAGGTCTACCAAAAATGACTCCAGAACAATATGAATTGCACTTAAAAGAACTGGATGAATTGCTATCGCAGCAAGGAAGCAATACAATTTACAATCTGGGAACTTGGCTGAATGCTTTGGGATTGAAACTAACAGTTGCTGTTTGTACTGAGACAGAGGATAATACTGCAAATGCTGAAATTCCCGCACAATTAAGTGTTTAGCAAAATTCAAAAAATGCCCAATTTTAAATACTCGTCGCTGATTAATGCCACCGTTGAAACAGTCTGGAACTTTCACGAAAGACCCGACATTCTGCAACTTTTGACTCCGCCTTGGCAACCGGTGAAAATCATTCGCCGCGAAGGGGGACTCGATGTGGGTGCTGTATCAGAATTTCGCCTGTTATTGGGGCCAATTCCTGTAAAATGGGTGGCGACTCACACTGAGTGCGAACAATATCGCTTGTTTGTTGATGAACAAACTGAGGGGCCAATGGCACGTTGGGTTCACCGACACGAGTTTACCTCAGAAAATGGCCAGACTAGATTGACAGATGCGATCGCATTTTCGATACCGGGCGGCCCGATTGTCGATTTGCTGTTAGGTTGGTGGGTGGAAATGCGGTTAACAGATATGTTTCGCTACCGCCACGAAGTCACAAAAAGAGAGTGCGAGAAAGATGCAAACAACGGCTGAATATTACTGTGCTTTCTGCGGCGAACCGAGTACAACTTTTGTTGATATCAGCGGTGGTATGGAGCAATCTTATATCGAAGATTGTCAGGTTTGCTGTCGCCCGAATGTTCTTTATGTCAGAATAGATGAAGATACCCTGGATATTGAAATAGATACTGACTATCAAGAATAAGTGACTATAAAAATGTCGGAATTGCCTTTGATGCTGACGTGGTAGAATTTATCAATCTTGAAGCGGCTGCTTCTACGAAAGCCCGAAAAATTCGAGAGTTTACCGAACAGTTTGGCGACATTTCTGGGTGCCATTGAATTGCTATCATCCAAGGGTGATAGCAGTGCTCCATTGCTTCTACCAAAGTGTCAGGTGCATCGGCTACTATTTGCCAATCGGATGTTACCTTTCGCACTGCTTGATGATGCCAGGAAACAACTGTTGTTGAAGTTTTTCCCATAATTTTTGCTAGCCGACTGGTGGGCTCAATTTCAATGGTATGCTCGATCGCACGCGGGGGAATTCCCGATCCGTGATTAACCTCATCTCCGTAAGCATCCGGTACGTGAATCACCAAACTGCCGCCGCTGGCTACGTTCAACATTTGCATTCCCCGGCAAATCCCCAACACAGGTATGTCAGCCTTCAAAGCTAGCTTTGCTAAGCTTAATTCAAAATTGTCGCGTTCTGCATTAACCGAGTAAACTGTGCGATCGACATAACCGCCATACAGTTCTGGGTTAATATCTCCGCCCCCGGAAAAAATCAAACCATCTACTGCATCCAAAATACTAGCCGGATCTAATTGATTGGGCGGCAGTAAAATCGGAATGCCACCAGCCGCCTGCACTGCATCAATATAAGTTCCATTTAAACGATATTCGCCTGCTGGACAGCGGTTGTATGTTGTGATGCCAACAATCGGAAATTTTTTCATTTGCTAGAGGTTGGGAGATAATTATTTAGATTAATACTCAGATTTGGCACTATTTGTAATCAGTGTTTCATGGGCGGGCTACTAGGAGCAACGACCCACAATAAAACTTACTTATTGTTGTGAAACAGGCATCTTGCCTGTTTCTTGTCTGATTACTTGTGATGGATTTCTAGATTAAACTGAAAATTACCAGCACTGCTGTCTAATTTGTAACAGTTTTACTATTAGTTTCCGGCAGGGGTTTGCGCGTGCACAGATAAGCCAGCGGCCCGAACAGCGGCACTAATGTTACTGCCCAAAATGCTGTAGAGTTCTGCATTCCTCGGCGCGCCATCTCGTCTCCTAATAAGGCAGGAAATAGCAGGCAAAGCATACAAAAATCTAAACTCATTACATGGATAAAGCGGCTAGTCTGCCACTGCTGAATAAAATCAGACCAATCGCCGTTTGTCAAGCCAAAGGCAACTAAACCAACAGCAGCTAATGTTAAGAAAAATCCAGTAAAACGGGAGTCTAATATCTTTAAAAAGATATTTTTTTGACCGGGAAATTCTGGATTAGGTTCGCGCAGGGCTAAATAAGGCAGCAAGGCAACGGCGCCGACGCCAAAGGATAAAGTGGCAAATAACCATGCAGGTATTTTCTGGCCCCTGCCGTCAGCAAATAAGACGCAACTGTAGATGAGCGGCCAGACTCCCATGAGGTTGAATAACGCTACAATTAAAGGGTTGATGTCTGCTATTTTGCCTGTGGAAATATTGGTAATTAGTGTGATGGTTTTTTCTGGGCTGTCGGGTGGTGCAAATACAAAGGCGTAGGTGATAAATGCAATCCAAAGCAGCCAAAATCCAATTTTTCTGAACATAGTTAGTTTTTCTGACTTCTGATATTACTATAGCAAGCTTCAAGGGTTTTTGAATAAGACTTTTTTTATTTACCGCAGAGGACGCAGAGGACGCAGAGGAAGAGAGGAGAATATTTGAATGTCTTGCTATTTGGTATTGCGGGTTTTGGGTAGATTGCTAAATTTTTGCATAAATTGGCGATCGATCCAATCTTTCCAGTACCACAACAACCCTGATTCCCACATGAAAGATCCGCGAGATGCGATCGCCCTTTTATTCCCAGTACCAATTAACCCTAGGTATTGTTCCTGCGGTGCAAAGGGTTTCAGCGGTTTTTCCAATAAAAACTGCTGCAAATTATCAAACAGCGGTTTGCCCTGACGCACGGCAAACACGCCTGCTTTGGGACGGGGATAATTAACCATCGCAGCGATATCGCCAGCCCCAAATACGTTGGGGTGAGAGACTGATTGCAGGCAATCGTTGACTTGCATAAAGCCGTTTGAGTCGGCTGCTAAACCGGATTCTCTTATCCAATTGGCTGCCGATGCTTGTGTCACCCAAAAAATGATCTCGCACTCTAATTCTAAACCTGATTTACAGGAAATTTTGGCATTGGGCATTGGGCATTGGGCATTGGGCATCGGGCATTCTTGATTATCTTCTATGTCACTCGTTTCTGGCTTTTCTATAGCACTAACTTTTTCCATTAAATGCAGTTTAATCCCACGACTAATCAGAATTTCTTTCAGGCGGCGACGCACCCGTTTGTTATGTCCCGGCATTAATTCAGCACCGCTATGAAACAAATGAATTTCTGATGATGAATTTTCTAAATTTTCTTCCCTGGGACGACTTCCATCGGACTTCCCCAATCGAGATTGCATATTTAATGCTAATTCTACGCCGCCTGCACCGCCCCCTACAATGGCGATCCGCAGCGGTTTTTGGAGAGAGTTTTGCCTTTCGGAAATTAACTGATTCCAGCTAGCTAAAAACTCCGGTACGGGTTTAGCTGCAATTGCATATTTAGCGGCACCCGGTACAGATAAAGTCGCAGGAGTGCTGCCGATATCCACCGAAAGCACATCAAAATTAACGGGAGGAAAAGTTTGACAAATAACTAAAGTTTTGTTAAGGTCGATCGCGATCGCCCGATCGATTAATATTTGACACCCGGCAAATTCAGCGAGCGATCGCAAATCGATGTGACATTCATCATAATCGTAAAACCCGGCAACGTGTCCCGGCAGCATCCCCGAATAAGGCGCGTGCAGCACATCGCTAATCAGAGTCAAACGCACTCCCGGCAGCGGTTTGATACCGAACATTTTTAATACGATAGCATGACTGTGACCGCCGCCAATTAACACTAAATGTTTCACAATTACAGATGTTCGATCGAGATATTCCAGCACCGATATTGTACAGCACTCGCACTCATTGGGCCGCAGAGTCCGGTAAGGAGAGCTGGCAGTGCGTAATTAATGATTTTCCAGCAGTTAGACAGAATGCTGTCACTTACCCTCTGTCTCAGAGATTATACGGAGCTCAGTTGCGATCGCATAACATCAATTCACCCATTTCAGTTAACCGATCCCACATTCAGCGCAAATGGCTGTAGACTGTAGAGCGAGCAAATTTTATCACCAAATTATGCCAGGGTGTGTTTCAATAGCTAACTCACCATTCAAAACTATGACATTACGCATCATTCCGCGCAGTTGGCAGCGATCGATTAAAACTCTTTTCCCGCTTCTGTTTGCCCTCTCATTCATTATAGTATTGCTGGCGAACAACTTCATTCCGGCGATCGCCCAGGAACCCCGCCAGGAAATTCGCGGCGTTTGGATGACGACAAACGACAAAGACATCCTCAGAGATCGTCGCAAACTAGGAGATGCTGTCAGCAAACTAAAACGGTTAAATTTTAACACAATCTATCCCGTTGTCTGGAATTCTGGCTATGCAATGTATCCCAGCGATGTAGCGCAGCAAAAAGACATTCAACCCTTTGTTTACAGAGGGTTAGAGGGACAAGATATGATCGGAGATTTGATAGCTCAATCTCACCGCCAAGGTCTGCTAGTAATTCCTTGGTTTGAGTTTGGTTTCATGGCTCCTCCCACATCAGAATTAGCCTTAAATCATCCCGATTGGCTGACACAAAAACAGGACGGCAGCCAAACATCAATCGGTGCAGGTGGCGAAGTAGTTTGGCTCAATCCATTTCATCCAGAAGTGCAGCAATTCATTACCAAACTCGTACTAGAAATCACCACTAAATATAACGCAGACGGCATCCAATTTGACGATCACATGAGTTTGCCGTCTGAATTTGGATACGATGAGTACACAGTTGCTTTGTATACCAAAGAAACAAAAAAAGCTCCGCCAAAAGATTTTCAAAATCCAGCATGGGTGCGGTGGCGAGCCAATAAAATCACCGCTTTTATGTCGCAGCTAAATCAAGCCGTCAAAGCAGTCAAACCCAATGCAATTTTCTCAATTTCTCCCAATTACTACGAGTTTGCTTACAAACATCACCTACAAGATTGGCTGACTTGGGTGCGTTTGGATATTGCCGACGAGCTAATCGTGCAAGTCTACCGTTCCAATCTAGAATCATTTGTAGACAAGCTTAACCGTCCAGAAATGCAAGAAGCGCAGCAAAAAATTCCCACCGGAGTTGGGATTATGACAGGTTTGAGAAATAACCCAGTACCGATTCAGCAAATTAAATCTCAGGTGCAAGCAGTCCAAGAATACGGCTTAGGCGCCGCTTTCTTCTACTACGAAAGCTTGTGGGAATATGCACCAGAACCTCTAGCAGTTCGACTTTCTCAATTTAGCGGTTTCTTCCCGTCTTCTGCATTCCGAACAGCGCTACAAATACCCAGACGCGCGGCGACTTTCCCTCCGCCTGCGCCACCAAAACCAGACCCCAAAGCTAAGCCAGAGCAACCTACCAAAAACAGCCCACCTTCGCCCTCGCCAACCACGTAAAAGAATTAAAGAGTCATCAGTCATTGGTAATTTAGTAGGGTGTGCCATTTGTCCGACAGTCCGACAGGGGTTTAAACCCCTGTCTCATAGCTGAAGTCGTCTAAAGACGACTGTAGCAATTCTATCAAAGCTGTTTTTGTATAGAGTTAGCGCAGAATATATGTGTAACTCTAATTTTCAAAATTGAAATTACTATTTGAGTCGGTTTTAACCGACTTATGCTATTAGACAGGGACTTGAGTCCCTGGCGGCCCGTGGCAGAATGAAACAGCTATACTGGGGGCTAGGCGATACCGAGTTATGTTCCTATAAAATATCCGTATTACCAACAACTACCATCAATAAAAATGCCAACTAACCAAAAACTTTTACTTCCAAAAATGGGCTGCGGCACTTGGGCTTGGGGCAACAGATTGCTCTGGGGCTACAATGAAAGTATGGACGAGGAATTGCAAGCCGTTTTCAATCTTTGTGTTAGTAACGCCGTCACTTTATTCGATACCGGGGACTCTTACGGAACAGGGAAATTAAATGGCCGCAGCGAGCAGCTTTTGGGGCAGTTTTCTCAACAATATCAAGGTGCAAATAAAGACAGTATTTGTATTGCGACAAAACTAGCTGCTTATCCTTGGAGACTGACGCGACAATCAATGATATCGGCTTGCAAAGCCTCGGCTGCGCGCCTCGGAAAAAATGTAGATTTGGTGCAAATGCACTGGTCTACAGCTAATTACGCTCCTTGGCAAGAGGGGGCTCTTTTAGATGGTTTGGCTGACCTTTACGAGCAAGGATTAGTTAAGGGAGTGGGCTTGTCTAATTACGGGCCGAAACGGCTGAAATGGGTGCATCAAAGATTTAGCGATCGCCAAATTCCTATTGTTACTTTACAAGTGCAATATTCGCTACTTTCCACCTATCCGGTGACAGAACTCGGGTTGAAAGATGTTTGCGATGAATTGGGGATAAAATTGATTGCTTACAGTCCTCTAGCCTTGGGGTTGCTGACGGGTAAATATTCCGAAAACGGCTCTCTTCCTAAAGGTATCCGAGGTTTGGCGTGCAAGCAGCTACTTCCGGGAATGCGATCGCTTTTGGAGTGTTTGCGAGAAATAGCGGCATTCAGAAACAAAACTGTTTCGCAGGTAGCAATCAACTGGTGCATCTGCAAAGAAACTATTCCGATTCCGGGGGCCAAATCTGCGACACAGGCGAGGGATAATATTGGTGCTTTGGGCTGGGAGTTAGACTCCGGGGAGATTGCAGAATTGGATAAGGCGGCGGCGAGTGTAGATAAAAAAATGGTGCAGAATATTTTTCAAACTCGGTAAAAAGACTCTCGCGTGGGGTGGGGGCGGGTTTATTTAAGCTGTCTGCATTCTTTAAATCTTTTGGTGAACCCGCCCCTACAGTTTTTTGACTGCGGGTGCAAGAGATCGGGTTAAATAGATATGATTGCTGTAGGGGCGGGTTTTACAAACTATCATTGCCTAAAATCAATAATCTCATAAACCCGCCCCCACCGGATGACACAATCTTTCATTGATTCACACAAAAATTTTCCACGCAGCGCACAAACATTTCTACACCCATCCCCAGCGCAGTTTCATCAAAATCAAAACGCGGGTGATGGTGCGGGTAAGCCAAGTTTTTCTCTGGATTTGCTGAACCCAAAAAGAAATAGCAACCGGGAACTTCTTGCAAAAAGAACGACATATCCTCGCCGCCCATTGTTTGACATTCTGGAACGATTCCCGCAGGAGTTTCTACAACTGATTCTGCCACGTCGCGCACCAATTCAGCTATTCTCGAATCATTAATAACTGGCGGATAAAGCGCACAATAATCTAATTGGTAATTGGCCCCATGACTCTGACAAATTCCGGCAATTACTTGCTCGATCCGCTGTGCAAAATAACCTTGATATGCTGGATTGAAATAGCGCACCGTGCCAGCGATTTGAGCAGTATCGGCAATCACATTGTGGGTGTGGCCTGCGTGGAATTTGCCGACAGTTACTACCGCTGAGTCGATCGGGTCAATGTTCCGCGCGACAATTGCCTGCAAAGCGCTGACAATTTGGGCTGTAACTACGATCGAGTCCACAGTCTGATGTGGCATTGCGCCGTGTCCACCTTTCCCAAAAATCGTGCAGTCAAAAACTTCCACAGCCGCCATCAAAGCGCCGCTGCGGACGCCTACAGTGCCCAAAGGTAGATTGTTCCACAAATGCAAGCCGACGATCGCATCAACATCAGGATTCTTCAAAACACCCGCTTCAATCATCGGTTTTGCGCCTCCTGGCCCTTCTTCGGCGGGCTGAAATATAAATTTTACTTTACCCGAAAAGCTGTGTTTGTGCTTTGCGAGATAACAGACAGTACCGAGGGCGATCGCAGTGTGGCCGTCGTGACCGCAAGCGTGCATAATTCCATCATGCTGCGATCGATAATCCACCTCATTTTCTTCTTGAATAGGCAAAGCATCCATATCCGCCCGAATTGCCAAAACCCGCCCCGGTTTGCCACTGTCTATAGTGGCGACAATACCAGTTTTAGCAATATTAGTTTCATGCTCAATTCCCCATTCCTGCAACTTTTGCGAGACAAACTGCGCCGTTAAATTTTCATCAAAACTCAACTCCGGTCTTTGATGCAAAAGGCGACGCCATTCGACTAGCTGAGGCTGCAAATTTCTAATTTCCAGCCGCAACTGAGATAAATCGACAGAGGTGAAATTCGGTAAAGTAGAAACCATTTTTTATTCTCCTTATAGCAATTCTGAATGAATAATTTGTGAAACTCTCTCTTCTCTTTCTCTGTGCTCTCTGCGCTCTCTGCGGTTAAAATAAAATCTTAGTTTTTAACCGCAGAGGACGCAGAGTACGCAGAGGAAGAGAAGAATGAGAAAGAGAGGTGTTGAGAATAGGGTTATTTAGAAGTCTGAGGAACTAAATTAACCCCTGGCAGTAACTGTTCTAAATCTAAATCTGAAGCAATTTTAGCTAATTTAGCAAGGTCAGTCGGGTCATCTAAATGCGGCAAAATACCCAACACAGGTATTTGAGTCAGCGACTGGATCAAATCAACGGGCGCTAAATCGGCAATTTCTTGTTCAGAATAAGCTTTAACGCAATTGAGCACAATTCCTCTCAGCTTAAAACCAGTGTGTCTGGCGAGAGCAACATTCGCCACAGCTTGCCCGATCGCCCCCAACCTCACAGGTACTACCAAAACCCCCCTCAGCCGCCAATCCCTGGCAATATCTGCCACAGTCAGTTCCCGCGTTACAGGCGATCCCAGCCCTCCCAAAGCTTCCACTAATACAAAATCCTTGCGCTCAGAGAGGCTTTGCCACGCCGTCCAGACCTTTTCGAGCTCGATACGTCTCCCCTCCCGTTCCGCAGCAATCGGCGGTGCTAGAGGCGCATCAAAGTGCAGCGGATTGAGTTCTTCGGGGGATTGGTCGAGGGAAAACAAACGGGTGTAGAGTTCGCGATCGCCCGTTCCTGTTTGCATGAGTTTCATAAGTCCCAAACTGCGATCGGGAAAATACATTTGCCAATAAGCAGCCAGAGCGCTGGTCAAAACAGTTTTGCCCGCGTCGGTATCAGTTCCAGCAATTAGCAGCGAGTTCATTGACAAATAGCTAACAAGTAATTGGCCTCAACCTCAGTCTAGGGGAATTTTGCCAGAAGTTTAGAGTTCTGGCGATGGTGCGGGTGTTGGTGCTGGTTCCGGTTCCGGCGCTGGTTCCGGTTCCGGTTCCGGCGACGGTGCAGGAGTTGGGGCAGGTTCCGGTGACGGTGCGGGAGTTGGGGCAGGTTCCGGCGATGGTGCGGGTGTTGGAGCCGGTTCCGGTGTTGGCGCGGGTGTTGGCGCGGGTGTTGGCGACGGCGCGGGCGTCGGTTTGGGTGCGGGAGTTGGTGCGGGCGCCGGTTTGGGCGCCGGTTTGGGCGCGGGAGTCGGCGCGGGCGTCGGTTTGGGTGCCGGAGTTGGTGCCGGAGTTGGTGCTGGGCTTGGTTCCGGCAAAGGTTCTGGGTTCGGTTCCGGCAAAGGTTCTGGGCTTGGTTCCGGCAAAGGTTCTGGGCTTGGTTCCGGCAAAGGTTCTAGGGTTGGTTCCGGCAAAGGTTCTGGGCTTGGTTCTGGCACAGGTTCTGGGCTTGGGGTTGCCAAAGGTTGCGGGGTTGGGGTTGGCAAAGGTAGCGGGTTTGGTATCGGAGTTAGTGTCGGCGTGGGATTTATGAGTGCTGGCGTAGTCGGAGTGGGTTTGGGGCGCGAATTGTTGAGAAATGAGCCGACTAAAGCCCAGGAACCGAAGCCTGTCAAGATGACTAAGCCGGCCAGCAGTCCGATCGCAGCAATGGGATTGTCCCAAAAAGACTCGGCAGCAGGCTCAATTAACGGGTCTGGCTGGTTTTTTTGCGGGTGGGAACTCTGGGCGACGGGCTCTGGCGGTCTGCCCACGGCCACCGTTGCTATTAGCGAAGGGTTTGTCGGTACCACTGCTGGCGGCGCGGGCGGTACAGTTGGCTGGCTAGGTTTAGGATTAGTTTGGGCGTCGAGTGCTTGGGCGACTTCGCTGACAGATTGATATCGATCGCCCGGAGACCGGCTCAACATCCGATTGAGCACCAAAGCCAAACCCGTGCTCACCTGCGCTTGCTGCTGCCAATTCCACTGCAGCGTTGTTTGATCGAGCAATTCCTGCGGTTCTTTGCCTGTCAGCAGGACGATCGCCGTTACAGCTAAAGCGTAGAGGTCGCTGCTGGCTGTTGCCCGCCCGCTTTGCAACTGTTCCATCGGCGCGTAGCCGATTTTACCGACAGTTGTTGCGTGGGCTGTTCCTTCGGGAGACTGGACTTTGGTGGCGAGTTCCTTCACCACTCCAAAGTCAATCAGCACCGGCATTTGGTCGTTTTCGCGCCGAATTATATTTTCTGGGGAGATGTCGCGGTGGATGATGCCGCGGGCGTGGATGTGAGCGAGTACCGGCAGCATTTGCCGGATAAATACCAAGACTTCGGCTTCGGTGAAGGTGCGACCATTTGAAGTTCGATCGAGCATTAGTTCGCGGTAAGTCATCCCTTCCACGTAATCCTGCACTAAAAACAAACGCTGGTTCTCTTCAAATATTGCCCGAAACTGGGGAATTTGTGGGTGCCCAATTTGGTAAAGTATTGCCGCCTCTCTTTGAAACAATTCCTTCGATTTTTCCAAAACATAAGGCCCGCTTTGCACCGGAATCAATTCCTTCAGGGCGCAGCGTTCTTGAAACCGTCCCAAATCTTCTACTAAATAAGTCCGGCCAAATCCTCCTTGACCTAAAATATTCACCAAGCGGTAGCGGTTTTGTAGGAGAGTTCCAATAGCAATAGGTGGCTGCATAAGTTTAAGTTGAAACTGTTAAAAAATAGACGATCGCTCACAGACTTAGTAATGCTAGGTCTTTAATGCTCTTGAGCATACTTCACTATCTGTAGTCCCCAGTCCCGACCAAAGTTAGTATTTTACATTTTTTTGACATTCTTGGACGCAAGGATGGTCAGAAACCGGGTTTTTTCACGAAAATACACAGGTTGCAACCCGCAGCTCCGATCGAAAACCCGGTTTCTGCGTCAATATCTCAAGGGAGAAATGCACGATTTTCGTAGAAACCGGGTTTTTTGGCCTTAGCCCTATTGACACTCCCCTGGCTAAAGCCGAGGGGATTCTTGATTCGCAGAATCGACTTGCCGATGCAGAATTACTTCAACATCGGTAGCGGTCAACTCTCCACAAGCGTTCGGATCTAAGATCCAAGTTCCGACGTGCCCCGCCGTACTCAATCCCCGACTTAGGATTACTTTAGCTGCGTTGTGATCGCGATCTAATACACATCCACACCGACAAGTATGAGTTCGGGTTGATAGACTTTTCTTGACAATGGTTCCGCAGCTAGAGCATTCTTGACTCGTCCCGTGGGCTGGTACGGCAATTGTAATTCTTCCGAATACTTTACCAAAATATTCCATCCACACTCGAAACATATACCAAGATGCGTCGTTAATTGATTTAGCTAAGCAGTGATTCTTCACCATATTTTTGATTCTCAAATCTTCATAGACTACACAGTCGTTTGACTGGATGACGCATCTTGCTAACTTCACGGCAAAATCTTTACGCTGTCTACTTATTTTGAGGTGGCGTTTTCCTAGAATCACTCTAGCTTTTTTTCTGTTTTCTGAACCTTTGACTCGCTTTGAGAGCCGTCTTTGGGCTTTCTTTAATCGGCGCTCTCCTTTGCCCAGAAAACG
>NZ_JAUBTV010000041.1:0-61131 GCF_036705145.1 Microcoleus sp. B5-D4
CGTCCCGCCCGTCCTTTTTGGACGGGCGGGACGCCCATCCCACTTTCAAGAGTGGAAGTTATTTAATTCTCATTCCTCACAGGAATTGCCAACGCCGTCAGCAACTTTACCGCCGCCGTAACAAAACCAAGTTTTTTTGCAAGGCACTCCCCCATTATTGCCTAATTTAATGATTTATGTCTTTTTTAGCTCAATCAGAGGTATTAAAATAGAGAGTGCATCGCGTTCTCTCCCCTATTTTGCCCCTAGCCGAAATACTTCTTGCATGGCTTGAATATAATGGGGGCGACAGTCCCGATAGCCGGAATAATCTAAAGTGTTGACGCTAATGTAAACGCCATCGGCGTTGAGAGTTTCGGCCCCAGCGATGCCAAAACTTAGAAAAATTGTATTGCGATCGATAACGTAGGTGATGGGCAGACTTTCGGACATTCGATCAAGGGTGCGATCGCGCTTAAGCGTCTGGCTATCCTGCAACCGCTTTGAAGGGAGCGATCGCCTCAACGGAGCTCTGATGGGGTACAATCCCGTATCACCAGCACGCCTCAAGAGGACTTTGATAGTCTAATTTTTGCACGTCCAAACAAAAACGAAGTCGCGCCGCGTAATATTACGCAGCAACTGGCAAAGTAATCACAAATTCCGTGCCCTGTCCTATTTGAGAATTCACCTCAATTTTGCCGTGATGCTTGGCAAGGATTTGATAGGAAATAGCCAATCCTAATCCAGTACCTTTGCCGATCGACTTTGTAGTAAAAAATGGATCAAATATCTGTTGGGTACTGGTGGCGGCAATTCCCGGCCCGTTATCCCGAATCTTGACGGTGACAGTATTGTCGGCCGTAATTTCCGTGCTCACCCAAATAGTTGGCGAATAGCCTTTGTCTTCCTTTTTCACCTCCTCCAGCGCATCTATTGCATTACTAATAATATTCATAAATACTTGATTCAGTTGCGCGGGATAGCACTCAAGCGCAGGCAAATTGCCGTATTGTTTAATAACTTGAATACCTTGTTTTAGTCGGTGATTGAGAATGACGAGGGTGCTATCAATTCCTTCGTGAATGTCGGCAGATTTCATTTTTCCGTCGTCCGATCGCGAAAAATTCCGCATGGATACGACAATTTCGCGAATGCGATCGGCTCCCATTTTCATCGAACAGAGGGTTTTTGGCAAATCTTCTCTGAGAAATTCGAGTTCAATGTCTTCGATGCGCTCTAGAATGGCATCTGGTGGGTTGGGATAATATTCTTGATAGAGAGTTACCAAACCTGCCAAATCTTCGATGTATTGGTTGGCATAGTCAATGTTGCCCCCGATGAAGTTGACAGGATTGTTAATTTCGTGGGCTATCCCTGCCACCATTTGACCGAGAGATGACATTTTTTCGGTTTGAATTAATTGGGATTGAGTTTCTTTGAGTTCTTTGGTATACTCGCTAACTCGCTGAATCAATTGATTGAAAGAGACAGCTAAAACTCCGATTTCGTCGTCGGTTGTGACTGGTACTTGCAGGTTAAAATTCGATTCGCGAGTGACTTGCTGAGCAAAATTAGTAACGGTTTCGAGGGGTTGGGCGATCGCGCGGCTGGTTTTGTCGGCTAGCGCGGCGGCGATGAGTGCTGAAATTAGCATACTCCCCAGAATAATTCGGTTTCGCAAATTTTCAGCTTCTTCTAATGCTTGGGTTCCTTGCTGTTTGTGAATTTCTACTGTAGAAATTAGCTCGGTTAAACTTTGAGCAAGCTTATCTAGTACGATCGCCTCTTGACCGCTGCTAGTCCTCAACATTTGTAGCTGTGCGGATTCGAGGCTGTTGGGCTGCAAATTCCAAACTTCCGCTTCTTTTAACTGCAATTTAATTAGCTGACCGTAGTAATCAATGACGAGGGCAGATTTCTTCAAGAAAGCCTGCAATGTGGCCTCTTCTGTTGCTAGTCTATCGGGATTTTCTCGTGCGAAAGATTCAATTTCTGAAATCAGGATTTTCGCCTGATTGATTTGCCCAACAAAGCGATCGTGTTCGTATTTCAGCGCCACAGTGTTTCCCAAAACAACTGGCAATCTCGCCGCGTGCGATCGGGCTTCAAATACGGTATTTTGCAAATTTTGTAGCATTTGCTGCTGCTGCCCAGCAACATTCACCTCAACTAAAGCTTGCTTGCGAAAGTAGTCTCCCAATCTCATTCCCGCACCAGTTCCCACAATCGCTATGCCGATAGCTAAAGCATAGCCATAGCTAATTTTTTGACCGATCCGCAAATGGTTGCATTCTGCCTTTAGCCCAGTTAGATTAATAGTTGAAGTCGGTAACAATTTTTTTTGAGCATAGTTCTCATGCTCTACTTTGCTATTTTTGGACTGACTGTGGTTAAATAATAACATTGGAAGTTCCTCCCAAAGAAATCAGGAGTAATTGAGCGAAGAAAAGCAGAAAGCACTAATGCTGAAGGCGGAAAGCAGTTTTGACTGTTTAATTTTGAATTTGGAAATCTTTAGCTCAAAACTTAACTCTTCCCCTATTATCTCGGTTTTTATACTAAAGTGTTTGTGATCTCTATCAACAATCTCTGTGATTATACCCAAATTTACCAACTTTATGGTAACAACGATTAGTATTTTTAGTCAGTTGGAACACAAGCCCCAACTACCGGCTCTCCCCGTTTTTCTTTTTCTGCCAGTTCTAGGTTTAATTCCAGCACTTTTGCTAAAATATCGTCGCTGTCAATAAATCCGTAAGCTTGCATTACTTGTCGATCGAGCTTAGCATGAAGTTTATAAAGTTGACTTGTTGGCTCATTAAAAAAATGTTATAAAGTAGAGTAATCCTCCACTGTTTTGCTGACATTTGTTGAGTGCGGTACAGTGAAGTAGTAAGCTCGAAGCGCGATCGCCTTTCTAATTTTTAAACCTTTTCTATTCTAATACTGTAGCAGGTTAAATAATGGTAAAGTATCAGTCTAAAAAATATTCCCTCGGTGAAAAACACATTTTAGCAGTCCGGGAGAATTTCGGAAGTGCCAAAGTGTATGGACAAAATGCACAGTCAGTGCTTAACAAAGCTACTGGATTTATCAATGCTTACGATTTTACGCTAAATCCCTACCGCGGTTGTCAGTATGGATGCAGCTATTGTTATGCTGCTGCTTTTAGCCCTAATTCAGAGATGCGGCAGGATTGGGGAAATTGGGTAATCATTAAGCAAAATGCAGCGGAAATTCTAAATAAAGAGTTGCAAAGATGGTACAAAAAACAACCCGATCGCTCACCTAGCATTTACATGAGTAGTGTCACTGATCCATATCAGCCCATTGAATCTAAAGAACAACTAACTAGGCACTTGTTAGAAGTGATGATTCCCTATCAACCGACATTAGTTATCCAAACTCGCAGTCCTATGATAACTAGAGATATCGATATTTTACAGCAATTTCAGCGATTGCGAGTTAACATGAGCATTCCCACTGGTAGCGAAAAAGTGAGGAAAGATTTTGAACCAAAATCGCCTAGTATTCCTGCGAGACTCAAAGCGATTGAAAAACTGAGATACAGCTTTCCTTACCGAGAAAATTGCGAAGTCAGATTTTCTATAACTGTGACGCCACTCCTCCCTACCTTACCGGAAGATGAAGCTAATTTTATTAGCAAGCTGGAAGTTGTAGATCGGGTGGTGATTCAGGATTTTCATGCCAGCAACGCGCGATCGCTAATTGCGTCAACTCGCGAGGAAGCATTAGCTCTTAAACACAAGTACGCTTGGTGGTACAATAGCGAACAACATAGTTATCGCAAGTTTAAAAATAAATTAATTGCGATGCTTCCGGGAGTTGAGATTATGGAAGGTAAAGAGGGATTTGGCTATGAGTAATCCGCTAGTCAATTGGTGGCATTCCCATAAGTTTAACGAAGCCGTTAAGAGTCAAAATAATCGAGTTGCCCAACAACTATTAAAACAAATAGAAAATTCCGGGGCAAAACTCTCATGGCAGCAGAAGCTATTTAAAGAGCGCCTACAGCTTGAGAAGTTATTGCATCAAAAAAATGATCGCATCAAAGAAGCCGATCGCCATTTAGAAGAATTAGAAATGCAACTAAGCTTCGGGCAACTTGACGATTCGCTGGGGCGGATTGATGAATTAACCTTGTTTCCCGACACAAAGTTCATTGAACATATTTCACAATCCTTCAACTTGATAGAATGCGATGCAAGTATGATTCAATGCACTGGCATTGATGACAAAGTATTTAATAATTTTGAAAAACATCTGGCTGGCTTCATCAAGAACGAGCTTAATAACTTGAGTCGTGAAAAAAATAATGTTGATTATTTACTTCAGCAAGCTATTGACGATATTCAAAAGCTGAAAGAAGGACAAGATCCTCAATACAACTTTGAACTCAGTCCTCACATCTATTTAATCAGGTATTTCCTCGATAACGTCTATTGTACATATCTAGCTTGGTTCCTGATTTACAAGGCTGGATTATTACCAACTAAAGTTAATATCCTTGATATAGCGGCGGGGCCGGGTACTGTTGCTTACGGACTCGGTTTGTTGCTGCAAAGCAGTAGCAACTTTTTTTCAATGCCACCAATGCACATATCCTACTACTCTCTGGAACAGCAAAAAGCTTTTCAATATCGCGGACTCCAGTTTTGGCGGCAGTACATGGAACCCCAGGCAATGAATGCTTACTTTCGGTTTGACACTTCTAGTATCTTTGATACGGAAAATCAATCTAAAAGACTGCCGAAAAACTTCTTTGATTTTATAGTGATTTCTCACTGTTTTTTTAAGGATGAGGAGAGAAGAGAAAAATCCCTTCAGATTTACAAGGATATATTTACAAACAGCTTGAATGATTCGGGTTACGCTTTGCTAATTATTCAAGAAAAGAAGTTGCTGATACCATACAATCTTCATCGAGTTGATGATTGCCAACAGGAGCTAAGTGTAGTAAGACAATTTGTTGATGAACTGGGCTTAAACTTAGTTTGGTATAAATATTTAAGTTCAACCGGTAGCAGGACATCCCATCCTAACTTTGGAAAGTTTGCTAGAGAAAAATTGTCAGTTCAGAAATTTATAAGTCCACTTTTTCGCCAGCACTTTAAGTTACCTTATGACTTAAATTATTCAGTTGATGACTATGTTATTTTAGCAAAAAAATAAGTACAAAATAGTTAAAAATTGGTGACAGAGTTTTTGACCTTTTTTGCTGCTTTTTTAGACGAATGCGAGCTGCGAGGCAGGGGTTCAAACCCCTGCCTGACTGTCGGACTGGATCAGTGACCGATCATCCAAGGCCGTCCCCCTCGGTGTTCGCGATTCCGCTGCGGTTTAGGTTCCTCAGAACGCTTAACTACCTCCGGTTCCCGATTTTCTTGACCTTTCAACCGCAGCTTTCCAGTTAGAATCATCGGCGGCGAAAAGATGCGTTTAGCAACAGTTTCGCAATTCGGGCAAAGCACCGGTGTATCTGCTTCTGCAAGAGGGCGCCACTTATCAAAAATGCCGCAAGTTTCACACTTAAAATCGTAAAGAGGCATATCAATTTTTGAGGGTAAATTTGGATGCAATGACTAGGGCGGGCCACACATTGTGTCAATTTAAGAATGAAACTCTATGTATATCTCGCTTGTATGAGAGTCTCGATCCCCCTAAATCCCCCTTAATAAGGGGAGTAGGGGTTGACTTTGAGAATATTTCTTGTCCCACCCCCTACTCCCCTTTTTAAGGGGGGTTAGGGGGGATCGGAAGGATTATGAACTCAGCCAGCAGACTGATACTACTTTGTTAATTTGACACCAATGACTGGCCCGGCCCGCCCTACTAATCAAGACGGCAGAATATCCATCTGGAAAATTTCTGTCGGTAAAGCAATAGTGCAGCAAGCATTGGGAATATCCACAATGCCACTGATGCGACCTTCAACAGGAGCACAGCTTAACAGTAAATACGCTTGTTCTCCGGTAAAACCAAACTTTTTCAAATATTCGATCGCATTCAAACAAGCTCGGCGATAAGCAACGTGGGCATCCATATAATACTGCTGACCCGTAAATTCATCAACAGAAATCCCTTCAAAAACCAGGTACTCAGAATAGCGGGGTTCCACCGGCCCGGGTTTGAAAATCGGGTTGACCATCGCGTATTTATCCATGCCACCTTTGATAATATCAACGTGGAGGTCGATGTACCCCGACATTTCAATTGCCCCGCAGAATGAAATCTCCCCATCTCCTTGAGAAAAGTGAATATCTCCCATCGAAAGTTTCGCACCTTCGACATAAACCGGGAAATAAATTCTCGAACCCCGCGACAAGTTTTTAATATCGCAATTGCCGCCGTGTTCGCGGGGAGGAACTGTGCGCGCCGCTTCTGCCGCAACTCGCTCGAACTCTGCCCCTTGCAGCGACCCCAAAACTGCATTCTTGGCGTTCGGCAGCGCTGCTAAAGGCGGCACTCTGTCGGGATTTGTTGCTACTAATTCCGCTTCCCGTTTGTTCCATTTATTCAACAATTCCTGAGAAGGAGCGCAGCCGATTAAACCAGGATGAGTAATCCCAGCAAACCTGACTTTTGGTATGTGTCTGGAAGCGGTATAAATTCCCTGAAAATCCCAAATTGCTTTAGCAGCAGTCGGAAAATGTTCGGTCAAGAAACCGCCACCGTTTTCTTTAGCAAAAATTCCCGTAAAACCCCATTCGTCTCCTTGCAAAGCCCCGATATCGAGGATATCGACTACTAAAATATCCCCCGGCTGCGCGCCGTTAACGTAAATTGGCCCGCTCAAAACGTGAACTACTGTTAAGTCTACATCGCGAATGTCGTCGGGATTGTCGTCATTTTTAATTTGTCCGTCTGTCCAGTCTTTGCACTCGATGCGAAATACATCGCCGGGATTGACGGAAACTACTGCTGGAATATCTGGATGCCAGCGATTGTGACCGACTAATTCCTGTTCGGACATCGGTTTGGTCAAATCAACTTTGAAGAGAACTTGAGGCATATTCTGCACTCCTCTAGTTACTGATTTTTACATGGTACCCGCATCTTCGCCGATCTGATGGTTGATAAATGTAAATTATTATACTAATAAGTGCAGAAACCAAAAATATTTCCGATAACGATTATCATTATTTAACTAATTGCAGGGAAGCGCCACAGTCGTGGTATGTTTTTGATCGGGAATGTTTTTAAATTAAAAAATTAGTGACTGAAAATTTGACCAAACAACATATAGATCAAGTTGAAAATGGATGGCACGGCTACCTGGATTTAGTCTACGCTAACCGCAGCGGTGCAACTCAAATCATTCACAATCAAATGCAAGCGCCCCTCAAGGTGCAGCGCCCGTTTTATCCCGAAGGGAAAGACGTTTGTCACAGCGTCATCTTGCACACGGCTGGGGGAGTTGTCGGGGGCGATCGACTTTCCAGCCATTTTCACCTCCAACCCAACGCCAAAGCCTTGATTACCACGGCAGCCGCTGGTAAAATCTATCGTAGCAGCGGACTAGAATCACAACAAAATATTGACATTCAGCTAGATACCGGTGCTAATTTAGAATGGCTGCCCCAAGAAACAATAGTTTTTGACGGCGCAATATATCGGCAAAATTTGCGGGTAGAATTAGCACCAACAGCGAGGATTTTACTGTGGGAAATTACCAGATTTGGACGCAGTGCTAGGGGCGAAAAGTTCTTGTCTGGAGAATGGCGATCGCACACCGAAATCTGGCAAGAAAACACCCCTTTATGGATTGACAGACAATTGCTCAAAGGTGGAGAAAAAATGCTCGAAAGTCCTCACGGACTCGCAGGAAAACCCGTAGTCGCCACCCTCGCTTGGGTAGGCGAACCCGTCACCACAGAGTTCGTGGAAAAAGTGCGAGATTTGCCATCTGAGGCAACAATTTATCCTGGTAATTCCACCGTCGGCGTGACTCGTATTCCTAACGGTTTGCTGTGCCGATATCGGGGTTCATCCACAACCGCAGCGAGAGACTGGTTTGTCAGCATTTGGCACTTGCTGCGCTTATCTTTTTCAGAACGCCCTTGCTGTTTGCCCAGAGTTTGGATAAAATAGGATGATATTTGAGTTTCAATGTATAATTGCCCTCCTAACGAGATTATTCATCTCTCTCTTCTGGAGACTCAGCGCCCTCTGCGCCCTTTGCGGTTTAATCATTCAGAAACAACCGTAAACGATATCATAACCCAATAATGCGATCGCACTTACAAGAATAAAAATGCAACTCACCCCCCAAGAAAAAGACAAACTGCTGATTTTCACCGCCGCCCTAGTAGCAGAGCGCCGGAAACAAAGAGGTTTAAAATTAAACTACCCAGAAGCACTAGCCTACATTTCCGCAGCCATTTTAGAAGGAGCCAGAGACGGCCTCACCGTCGCCGATTTAATGAGTTATGGAACAACTCTCCTGACGCGGGAAGATGTGATGGAAGGTATACCAGAAATGGTGCATGAAGTTCAGGTTGAGGCGACTTTTCCCGATGGAACTAAACTCGTTACAGTGCACGATCCGATCCGTTAAAAAAATCAACCACAGACACTCATAGGAGGAAAAGATGATTCCAGGAGAAATGATTGTTTCAGCAGGCGAAATAGAATTAAATGCCGATCGCCAAACGGTGCGGTTGCTGGTAGGAAATTCGGGAGATAGACCCATTCAAATCGGTTCACACTATCACTTTTATGAGGCAAACGAAGCCTTAGAATTTAATCGAGAACAAGCAAAAGGAATGCGGTTGGATATCCCCGCAGGTACAGCAGTCAGGTTTGAACCCGGAGATGAAAGGGAAGTTCAATTAGTGCCGTTTGTTGGTAGTCGTCAAGTCTACGGTTTTAATGGAAAAGTGAACGGTCATCTGGATGCTGAAGTATGAAGCCAGAAGGTAGTTCACGATTGTTGAGTTGGGAATTTGAAACTTTTTAACTTAAAAGTCCAAGCACTTTCAAAAAAGAATGCAACTGTAAGCTCTCTCCACACTATGATAGTGATCGCTCATCCCAATCCCAAATCGAAAATCGAAAATTGTATCACTTCCAGCCCTAGGCATGGAGAGTGATAAAGTAAGCTCAAAACTTTTTCTCTGCCTTCTGTATAACTGCCTTCTGGCTTTTTTTTGTTAGTTCAATCTCCTACTTTTGAGCTAGTTACAATCTGCCGTTTGCGGTATACCGTGGTTGTTAAAACTGCAAAGATATACAGCACAAGCGCGTGATGAACCCAAAATTAGTTGACCAGATCAAACAAACCTTGAAGCAGAGCTTGCTTGCCACATCAAGGCGTGTCTGGAGAACCCCGTTAGATCGGCGCACCAGCATCAAATTGTTAGATGACAGCATCGTTTATAAAAAGCAGCATGAACCCATCAATATACCCGCATTAACCTCGGTAAATAAAGTGCCTTCTCGGTTTTTTGCAACGGAAAAAACCGTGTCTTTTGACCCAGATTATGTTTGGAAGATTTCCCGGAATCAAAAAATAAATTCTCTAACTATTTGTACGTCTGGCAACACGCTGCTGAATAACAAGTTGCTTTTAGACTTGGATTTTCGGATTAGCGGAGCGGGCATTCTGGAATGGCCTTACAAACCTAACCAAATTACCTATCCGTTGGTAGTTGCTCCTTGGTCGCATTTGTGGTGCAGTTATTATGATTATATCATTTTTGTGCTGGCTAAACTTTGTCGAATTGAGGAGGCTTTTGGTAAGGAAATTTGGCAAGAAGCCAAAATTTGTTATCCTTTACGACATACAGATTTTGAGTTGGGCTTTATGACAAAACTCGGTATTCCTGAAAGTTCACTAATCGACACTAGGGCTAGAGATACGGGATATCATGCAGAAAGTGTGGTGGTGGGAAACAATCAAGACTGGTATTTTCCCAGTCCTTACGATATAGAGCTTTTGCGGAAAAAATTCTGTCTTAAGGAAAAGGTAAAGCCTTATAGAAAACTTTATCTGTCTAGAAGCGGCAGGCGTCAGGTTAAAAATGAATTACAAGTGCGAGAGGTTTTGAAAGAATTTGATTTTGAAATTTTGGAAGATATCTCGCGCCCTGTTGATGAACAAATTCGTCTGTTTGCAGAAGCGGCGGTGGTTGTCGGCCCTCACGGGGCTGGTTTTACAAATTTGCTGTGGTGTCAGCCGGGAACGAAAGTATTGGAATTCTTTTATGGAGGGTACACTCCGCCATATTTCTATTACATTTGCCAGCTATTGGGATTAGAATACTCCCGTATGGTTGATGACCACAATGTAGCGGAAGATTGGAGTTTCATTGGCATGGATATGACGGTGGATGTGGAGATTTTGAAAAGGGAAATCCAGAAAAAGCTGGAGTAAATTTGCCCGTTCATAGCATTTTCGATTTTCGCTTGGCAAGAATTGATGCCGATCGGGGTTTTAAAGCGTGCCTAATGTTGTATTTTTTTTTACTGTTGCAGATTGAGGAACTCGTCACATACTATAATTCAAGTGGGTCTCAACTGCTAACTAAAAATTTATTAATATTGGGAGCGAGCATGAGTTACAGAATGGAGCGCCGCGCTTACGCGGAAACCTTCGGGCCGACTGTGGGCGATCGCGTCCGGTTAGCCGATACAGAATTATTCATAGAAGTTGAAAAAGACTTTACAACCTACGGAGATGAAGTTAAATTTGGCGGTGGCAAAGTCATTCGGGACGGCATGGGACAGTCGCCTATTTCTAATGCAGACGGCGCTGTTGACACGGTAATTACTAATGCTTTAATATTAGACTGGTGGGGAATTGTTAAAGCAGATGTTGGCATTAAAGACGGCAAAATTTACAAAATTGGTAAAGCCGGAAATCCTTATATTCAAGATAGGGTAGATATTATTATCGGGCCTGGTACTGAAGTAATTGCCGGTGAAGGAATGATTCTCACGGCTGGGGGAATTGACACTCACATTCACTTTATTTGTCCGCAACAAATAGAAGTGGCGATCGCCTCTGGAATCACGACAATGATCGGCGGCGGCACTGGCCCCGCAACGGGTACAAACGCCACAACCTGCACTCCGGGGCCTTGGCATATGTACCGAATGCTGCAAGCTGCTGACGCTTTCCCCGTAAATCTAGGGTTTTTAGGTAAAGGAAATAGCAGTCAACCTCAAGGATTAATTGAACAAATCTTTGCCGGTGCAATGGGTTTGAAACTCCACGAAGATTGGGGAACTACACCAGCAACGATCGACACTTGTTTGAGTGTAGCTGACGAGTACGACGTGCAAGTTGCAATTCACACCGACACTCTCAATGAAGCGGGATTTGTGGAAGCTACAATTGCCGCATTTAAAAATCGCGCTATTCACACT
The DNA here is from genome assembly GCF_036705145.1 of Microcoleus sp. B5-D4. NCBI lineage: Bacteria > Bacillati > Cyanobacteriota > Cyanophyceae > Oscillatoriales > Microcoleaceae > Microcoleus > Microcoleus sp. B5-D4. Next base: position 11,374 of record NZ_JAUBTV010000041.1, read on the forward strand.
TACCATACCGAAGGTGCTGGCGGCGGACACGCACCGGATATTATTAAAGTGTGCGGACAAGCTAATGTTTTGCCCTCGTCAACTAACCCGACTCGCCCTTACACTGTCAATACTTTAGAAGAACATTTAGATATGTTGATGGTTTGCCACCATTTGGATCGAGGCATTCCTGAAGATGTGGCTTTTGCTGAATCGAGAATTAGAAGGGAAACTATTGCTGCTGAGGATATTTTGCACGATTTAGGTGCGTTTAGTATGATTTCTTCTGATTCTCAGGCGATGGGAAGAGTTGGGGAGGTGATTATTCGGACTTGGCAAACTGCACATAAAATGAAAGTGCAAAGGGGGAATTTGAACGGGCAAGATGCCCGTTCCACAGGTGATTTATACGGGCAAGATGCCCGTTCCACAGGTGATTTATACGGGCAAGATGCCCGTTCCACAGGGGGAGAAAATGACAATTTTAGGGTGAAGCGGTACATTGCGAAATATACAATTAATCCGGCAATTACTCACGGAATTAGTCAGTATGTCGGTTCCGTGGAAGAGGGGAAATTGGCGGATTTGTGTTTGTGGCGGCCGGCTTTTTTTGGGGTGAAACCGGAACTGGTAATTAAAGGAGGGGCGATCGCCTACGGGCAGATGGGAGATGCTAACGCCAGCATTCCGACGCCGCAACCGGTGCATATGCGGCCGATGTTTGGCAGTTTTGGCGGGGCGATTGGGGCGACTTGTCTGACGTTTGTTTCCCAAGCTGCGCGCGATCGAGATATTGCCGCACAGCTCGGTTTGCAAAAGCCCACTGTAGCAGTTTCTGGCACGCGACAAATTAGTAAAAGAGATATGAAACTCAACGATTATTTGCCACAAATGGAAGTCGATCCAGAAACTTATGAAGTTAGGGCGGATGGGGAATTGTTAACTTGCGAACCGGCAACAGTTTTGCCAATGGCCCAGCGGTACTTTTTGTTTTAACTGATATTTTGCACCATTTTCAGCAACAGGCTTTTCGGCCTGTTCCACAACATATAAATTTTCTTGTGGAACAGGCATTTTGCGTCAGCAACAGGCTTTTCGGCCTGTTCCACAACATATAAATTTTCTTGTGGAACAGGCCGAAAAGCCTGTTCAGAAAAAGCTAATTGACAATGGTGCAATCTCTCAGTTTTAACCGATTATACAATCATGTAGGGGCGGGTTTTACCAACAATATTTGCCCAAAACCGACAATCTCAAAAACCCGCCCCCACCCAATGGCAAATCCTCATCTTACTTCATTCGGGATTTGATTTCCTGTTAGAAAAATTGAGCGATCGCACTATCAAACCCTGACACAAAAACCAAAAATAAAGTGCAATATTAATCCCGCTCAATAGCTTCGGTAAGCTGTCGCGCATTTAAATTGTATATTCAGGGCGGGCGGGACGCCCAACCCCTAATCCCCACAAGACTTTGATTTTTGGCGTTGCTGATTTACGGTATGAAAGACTAAATATGCCAGTCATAGAAACCAGTATCGACAAAGCTTGAGAATTTTCAACTTTTTTTTCATAAGCGGTTACGCATTTAAAGGAGGATAAGCTGTTGTGCATTTAAATTGTATATTTCGAGTCCCCATCAAAAATCGTCAAATCCTCTCCCCCTCTCCTCTTCTCCCCCTCTCCCTCTCTAATACCATAGGCAATCTAGATGCAACACAGCTTAGTAGGGTGCCCAGCGTAAATAAGCGTTTCCCATGTATAGTCTGTGTTCGCTTCTGACGCACCTTACCTGGATCGTTAATGGTTTAAATGCTCCACAGCTTACCCTGATTAAGCAACACCTTATTTTTTATTTATTATCACCTCAAACTCAGGAGAGTCTTAATCGCTTGGTAAACTCAATTTTAATACCTGTCCAACTGATACCTCGTGCTTGTGCGTCGCTACTACCACCGCACCTTCTAATCGCGGATCGTAACATCCAACCCAAGCCGCCGGATGACATTCGTGCACTAAATACCCGTACAGCCAAATTGCTCCTCTACCTTCAATGACAATTCCTTGGCTTAATTGAACGTCTTGAGGAAGTTTCAAACCTTGTAAATCATCGGGTGTGATGATACCGTCTTGAGTGGTAATTCGCAAGCGCAAATGTTGGTAAGCTAAACCGTCTTGAGTTTGATGGGGGATTATTTTTAATTCAATAGGATTCATAGGATTCATAGGATGCAAAAATGTTGAAGGACGCGATAAAATCATATCATGTCCGGTAGTATGGGCGGGGGCGGGTTTATTATATTGTAGATTATGGGCAATTATTGTTGGTGAACCCGCCCCTACAAAATTTAATATCATACAAGTCCGAATCAAACAGACATGATATCATCTACCTTTTTAGGGTAAATTGGGAATCCGATCGCCAACTTTGAGTCCCAATTGGGCCGCCCTTCCGCCTCTGAGTTCAATAACTCCGTCAACGGGAACATCCGGGCCGTAGTTGGGGCAGGTTTCGCTCAAACACGGCGGTACGTTAGGAATTATCGCCTGCACGACGCCTTCCCGCAGAAAAACCATATCGAGTTCAATCAACACGTTTTTCATCCAAAAACGCACGTTTCGCGCGGGTTCGATGGGGAAAAGCATTCCCCTGTCGTCTGGCAATTCTGTGCGAAACATTAAACCTGTGGCTTGTTCTTGGGGAGTTTGCGCCACTTCCAGTCCGATCGCGCGATCGGCTATAATCGTGTTAACAGAAATTGGCAAAAGCTGACCCATATCTATCCCGCCAAACAGCGACATAAAGTTGGATTCAGTCAGATTAGAATTTCCCGAGACAACTCCTAAATAATTACCAGAATTTTTATCTTTCATAATAGTTTGGTTGTCGGAAACTGAAAGCTCTAAATCGCTAAAATTCATGCCTTCGGTCAAGACAATTTGATCATTGCCGTTGCCAAAATCTGTAATTATATCGGCTTCTGTAATAGTAGATGCGGCGGCGGTTTTTTCCATCACAAATAAATCATCCCCCGCGCCTCCTGTTAAGATATCCCCGCCTTCGCCACCTATTAGCAAATCGTTACCCCGATCGCCAAAAATCCAATCTTCACCTTGTCCTCCATAGATTGTATCGCTTCCTTGACCACCCGACAGCGTATCAGCGCCTTCATTTCCGGCTAGCGAATCATTTTCCCGATCGCCAAAAATTCGGTCATTTCCCCCCAAACCTTGAATAGTATCATTACCCGCAAATCCTCTCATCGTATCGTTGCTGAGAGTTCCCGCGAGAAAATCGAAGCCGAAAGTACCGTCGATGTTAACCATTTTGCGTTTAATGATGCGTTTAATAGAAGGAAGATTTGGCGATCGGCATCCGCCAACCGGTACCAAAAGCTCGATCGCTAATTTTCAAACCAGGGGCTGCTTGCCGCCGTTTAAACTCCGCTTGCCTCACTAATTTTACTACACGTTTAACCACCGCTTCATCGTGTCCTGCAGCGACAATTTGTTGAACCGATTCGTGATGTTCGATCAACCGCTGCAAGATGTCATCCAAAACATCGTAATCCGGCAAAGAATCTTGGTCAACTTGCCCCGGTTTCAGTTCAGCACTCGGGGCTTTATTAATAATATTAACCGGAATAATTTCCTTGTCCAGGGGCGGGCACGGGGGCACCGCCCCTACATATCCGCCAGAATTCAGCCACCTACAAAGCGAATAAACACGAGTTTTCGGCACATCAGAAATCACCGCCAATCCCCCATTCATATCGCCGTAGAGAGTGCAGTAACCCACCGCCATTTCCGACTTATTCCCAGTCGAAAGCAGCAAATGTCCGAACTTATTAGAAATTGCCATCAACAGATTGCCTCGAATCCGCGATTGAATATTTTCCTCAGCAATTCCGAAAGTTGTATTGACAAACAAATTGGCGAGAGTGCGATCGTAAGTTTCCATCAAATCCTCGATCGGCAACATTTCGATCGCAATGCCAAGATTTCGGGCTAATTCCAAAGCATCATTAACCGAATGATCCGAACTATAAGGAGAAGGCATCAACACCCCTAGAACATTTTCGGGCCCGATCGCGCAACTGGCGATCGCAGCCACCAAAGCCGAATCTATTCCGCCACTCAAACCGAGTACAACCTTAGAAAAACCGCACTTGCGAACATAATCTCGCACTCCCAAAACCAAAGCCGCCCAAATTTCGGCATCTCCTTCTGCCGGATGAAAACTCAAATCAGTTGTGGAACGGGCATCTTGCCCGTTCCCGCCGCTGCCAACGCCACTGCCGATCGAACCTAGTTTTTGTCGTCCTTCACCTAATCCCAAATCAGTTGTGGAACGGGCATCTTGCCCGTTCCCGCTGGCAACTAAATCTTGTTTAGCTGCGTCATATTCCAGCACCGCAAAATCCGTTTCAAAAGAAGCTAATAGCTGAATTAAATCACCCTTTCGATTTACAGCAAAACTGCTGCCATCAAAAATAATATCGTCATTTCCCCCTATCTGATTAGCGTAAATAATCGGTATCCCGCAGCGGATGACGCTGTGCTGCAACATACCCGATCGCACTCCCCGCTTCCCCGCAGAATAAGGCGATGCCGACAAATTCACCACTAAATCTACACCCAATTTTGCCAAATCGGAAACCGGATCGCCCGCGTAACTGCGTTTACCCCAAAACTCCTCATTGTTCCACAAGTCTTCACAAATTGTTACGCCGATTTTGACTTCGCCAATAGAAAAGTAATTGCTGTTTTCTCCCGGTTCAAAATATCTATCTTCATCAAATACATCATAAGTAGGCAACAAGCGTTTATGAAAAACTTGTTTGACCACGCCATTTTGCAACAAAACAGCGCTATTAAACAAGGATTTTCCGCCGAGTTTAACAGCATTAGCATTAGGTAAGGCAGTGCCGACTATGACTGCCAACTCCGGCGGCAAAGCTTGCGCTAGTTGCAGCAACTGTGCACCTGCATCTGCAATGAAACTCGGATTGATTAACAAATCGCGCGGCGGATAACCGATCAGGGAAAGTTCCGGTGTTAGCAATAAGTTTGCGCCCTCAACCTCAGCTTTTTTCGCAGCCTCCAGAATTAGGTTGGAGTTGCCAAAGATATCACCAATAGTAGGGTTGAGTTGTGCGATCGCAATTTTCATCTCACCAAATCACCTAATAAATATTGCTAACAGTCCGCCCGCGCGGACTCACTTTCCTATAGTCCTAGATTTGAATGTAGCGAAAGATTACTTGGATTTGTAATGTTTCAACTCTTCCTCAATATAATAATTTACCAAATCCCGGTAAATATTTTCAACCACATCAGGATTCAAACCCGATTCTTGAGCCCACTCGCGCCGCTGCTGTAACATATCGTGAAAGCGATCGAACGATTTAACGCTAGCTTCACTCGTTTTGAACCTTGCGGCAGCGATGACGTATTGAAATCTCTTGCTCAAAGCCTCGATCACTTCTCGATCGATAATATCAATTTCCTCCCGAACTTCGTGAATATTAGCGCATTCATCAGGGTCTTTCATCGTCTGCACTCCTTAATAGCTTCTATTCTAATGTTACTAAATTGATCCCAGAATGTCATCCAAGTAACAGCTAGATAAACACCAGTGGCTTATTTTTGAAAGGAGCAAAAGCGGCCGCATCAAAGCGGTACAAACTAGCAGGGCGGCCAGCCCCCCGCGAAACCTTAACACCGGTATCGCACAAAAAACCCAATTTTAACAATCGAGATCTAAAATTAGAATAATCAGAAAAAGTTTCCCCCAAAATAGTTGTATAAAGCTGATACAAATCGCTCAAAGTAAAAACATCCGGCAAAACTTCAAAAGCTACCGGACTGTATTCAAGTTTGTTACGCAATCGCCGGTATCCGTATTCGAGAATTTGATTGTGATCGAAGGCCAGCTTAGGAACTTGTTGCACGGGATACCAAGCAATGCCGCCGACGCGGTGGCCCACACCCGCCACTACACTCCCAGCAATTAACTCAGCTTCCTCAAAGCGAACCAAAGCAAAATAACTCACCGAAAGATAGCGATCGCCCCTGGTAATTTCCCGAGGATCGCGCCCCGGTTCTCCGAAAGTATACAATTGCTCCAGATACAAATTTTTTACCCGAATTTTCTCAGACAAAATTCGGTAAGCCGCATTTTCAAGAGACTCACCCTGACGCACCAAAGTACCGGGAAGACTCCAAGAATCGATAAACGGTTCGTCTTGCCGCATTACCAACAGCACCAACAAGCGGTTCTGCACGGTATCGACGGAAAAAATAACATTATCTACTCCTACTTTAAAGTCAGCTAATGAGCAACCTTCGCCCTTTTTCGTGCCTCGTGCCATGCGTACAAATGCTCCCTATTGATGTAATCTTCGATGGTCGGAGTCAGGGCTTGGGTGTCTCCTGTTTCCCGATAGAAGGTAGAAGAAACATTGGGACCATTCAAAGATGCGATCGCCACGTCTGCACCCATGCGCCTCAACTGCCACAAATCTAATTGTTCTGACGGATAACCCGGTCGCGGTACTATCAGCAAGTCCACTTGTTTTAACAATTGTTCAAATTTGTACCAGCGAGACAGTTGCCCCACCAAGTCAGAACCGATTACCAGCGTCAAATCTGCATCCGGCCACAGCAATCTTGCTTGTTCCACAGTTTCCACAGTCCTCGGACTGCTGAGTTCTGGATGCAAGCAAAGATTGTGTCTGGGCGAATTAATTTCTTGAATCATTAACAGCAGCATTGCCGATCGGTGTTCTAGAGAAGTTTGGTGCGACTTAAAAGGATTGTCCGACGCCCAAACTGCTACCCAATCAAAATGTTGGGAAAGCCAACTCAGAATTGTTTTGTGTCCCGCTGTGGGTGGATCGGCACTTGTTCCAAAAAGAGCAATCTTCTGCATAGGGAATCGGTAATTGTTAACTGTTGACTGTTAACTGTTGACTGTTGACTGTTGACTGTTGACTGTTGACTGTTGATTGTTGACTACTGACTAATGACTAATGACTAATGACTACTGACTACTGACTAATGACTAATGACTACTGACTAATGGCTCTTTTTCGTTTTTTGGGTGAGACTCTGCAAATCTGTAGAAATTTCCACCTGCGGCGAAATCGGGTTGTCAAGTTGGCGAGTTTCGGGGCGCAGACTGGCGACAGAAGCAGCAGTTCGTTTGGCGATATCGTCCAAACTTTCCGGCTTCTGCACTCGTGTGCCGTCCTTTACAACCAACTCCATTAATGGTAAGTAAGAATCGCAATTCTTAATATTTTCTCCCGACAATCCCAAACAATCTGTGAGAATTTGCCCATTTTCAATATGTCTAAAAATTTGCTTTCTTCCTGGATATGTTACCTTGCCGCTTGCCTCTTTCATCACCGGAATTCCGTCAATTTCCACCAACTTATAAACACCGTTCACAGGGGAACCGCTGACCAACTTCGTTCCTAAACCGTAACCGTCAATGCAAGCACCGCTACTTTTTAATTTAGCAATTTCTCGATCGTCCAAATCGCCACTAGCAAAAATTGGAACGCCCGGAAGGATCGATCGAACTTCCCGAGACAGCACCGCCAAATCGCCCGAATCCAGCCGCACGCCTTCCAACTGCATTTCACCGCTGTTGACTCGATCGGCCAACATCCGCGCCGCCGCCACAGTATCATAAGTATCGATCAGCAGCGGCGCCCCCGGAAAATAGCGGTGAAAAGCTGCAAACGCCTGATTCTCACTGCCTTCGAGGGCCGCCACAGCCATTACCAAAGCATGGGCGATCGTACCTACAGGTTTGCGGCCCAACTTCAAAGCAGCCAAAACATTAGAAGTTCCGTCGAACCCCGCAGCCAGAGCCGCCCTAGCCGCCCAAACAGCAGCTTGAGGCCCAAAAGCCCTGCGCGTCCCGAATTCCAGCAACTTAGCCTCCGGGCCCGCCACATCCCGCAGCCGCGCTGCCCGCGTCGCAATCAAAGTTTGATAATTTATGGCATTCAATAAATAAGTTTCCACCAACTGAGCCTGCCACAGAGGAGCCTCAATTCGCAGCAGAGGCTCGTTGGCAAACACCGCCGTCCCCTCCGGCACCGCCCAAACATCGCCAGTAAAACGGGCTGTGGCGAGTAAAGTCCAAAATCGCTCTCCTGCGCCAGCAAAAATCCCAGTGGACTGCAAAGCCTCAATTTGCGCCGGCGAAAACCGAAATTTTTCCAAATAATCGATAACTTGCGCCAAACCCATCGCGATCGCGTAGCCAAAACCTTCTGGCAGCCTGCGCGCGAACAACTCAAAACTCGCGGCCCGCCCGTCGAGCCCTTCCCCGACGTAACAAGCGGCCATCGTTAGCTGGTAGAGATCGGTCAAAAGGCTGTAATCTGCTGAAGAAACCGTCAGTTCCCGGTCTTCTAAGATTTCGTCAAAACCTGTGAGCTGCAGGCTTTCTGTGGTAGTTTTCATAAAAAAACCCCGGACAAACTTCTTTTTCTTAATTATAGTGACAAACACCATATCTTTTTGTAAATATTTGATGAAGATTGCAGATATTTGTCGGATAAATTCGCTGCTTATGCCCTTTAATAGCGGATTGAGGTTAATTTGTAGATTAATATTATGGTAAAGTCCATATAAATACTGAATTTAACAAACTCAGGAATTAAGCACAAACACTCAAGCGTGCCTGGTTTTTTGCGAAAATATTTCCTTGCAGCCTTTGAATAGAGTTAGAGAACGCGGTTTCTGAGCGTCGGAGGGCGATCGCGACTGCTTGAGTTGAGCAAGGAAAAATCTACCACCAAAAGGTCGATCGTCCAAAAATGCGTAATTTCTCAAACCTTCAGCTTGCTTTATTGTTGCAGACCAATAAGTAATTCAAATAAATATTGCTAAACTCATCCACAGCCAAAAAATCAGAGTAATATTAAAAGTATCAGAACTCAGACAAGAGAGGCAGATTCTATGAATCTTTCTAAATCTTTGGCAAACGCGATGCGTTACGTTTCGGAAGCAGCGGTGCGGATTTTTAGCCCCAGCGATGACAACTATCCCAATAGTGGAGTTCAACCTTTTGAGGGTAAGCTTTCCAAAAGTGCTAAATCCAAAGAATGAACAGCCATTCCCGCCGTTTCTAGCGAGTTCGGCACAGGCATTCAGTTTAACAGTCAACGGTTAACAATTAACTGTTGACTGTTAACTTTTGACTGTTATGTTAATAGTAATGGTAGGGTTTCCCTTCCTTCTACCCCACCTACCATTACCAATTACATTGAACTTCCACAATTGACAAAAGGCATATTCAGTGTAGAGTAAGCTTTTGAAATAAAGATTTTTGGCCGCGGTTTACTGCGTATAAATTAGAGAAACCCCAAGCAAAACTAGAACCTTTTGTTGCACTGGGGTTGGTTCACTAATTTTATCAAAAATCAAACTATATAGCAATCCTTGCAGGTGTCGTAAATGTTTTACCGACCTCATTGAACAAATCGCAGCACATTTTAAGTTGCTACTTCGATACTTTAGAGTAATTCTACCCATTGACAAAAGTGTTTTTAGCTTAACTGGTGACCAATGTGTAGGCCCTGGCTGCGGGCGATACCTAGCCGAAAGTTCGGGTCATTCCCCGGTCTGAAGACTGGCTGTAAGCTGGTCTTTTTGTTAGCTGAAAACTCTACTGTTAGTTAGGTCTTACGAGGGTTAATTGTCGTAAAGTGATGTTACAGGCAAGCTGCAAACAGGAGTGAGAACATTCAAGTAATTGCACGGAAGCTTTGAACGTTTGTTGGGAAATTGTTTGTGCCTCAATTGACTTGCAAGGAATTTCCCCTTCAAATACACCCCTGCTTACAGCCGCGATCGCACTCTCGAAAGGAATAGCTGATGCAGGTAAAACAAAACAAACTTTTCACTACCGAAGCGATCGATCGCTTATCTTCACCGGAACGCCTCGACGAAATGATGCAGGTGGTTAGTCCTCGATCGTGGCTGCCACTAACTGCAATTGGCTGTTTAGTTGCTGCTGCGGGGGTTTGGAGTGCGATCGGGCGAATTCCGCTGACTGTTTCCGGTCAAGGCGTATTGCTTCTGCCCCGCCGCGTCGTGCAATTTCAAGCTGCTAGTTCCGGTCAATTGGTAAAGCTAAATATCAAGCCGGGAGATGTTGTTAAACGGGGTCAAGAAATCGGCAGAATTAATAAACTCGACCTCCAGCAGCAGCTAGAACAAGAAAAAGCCAAATTAGCCCAACTGCAAGGACAAAAGCAAGATACTAATAAGCTGCAAAAACAGCAGATTGCCCTGGAATTAAAAACCCTCCAACAGCAGCAAAAAGACCTTCAAGAAAGCTTGAATAGAGAGTCAGTTGCACCGATATTGCACCAGCAAAGTATGGCGGCATTAGAGCAAAAACGTCAAAGTTTGGAAGAAAGTTTGCGTCGCGAACAAATTGCGCCGGTACTGCGGCAGCAAACTCTGACAGCCTTAGCAGAAAAACGCCAAAGTTTGGAAGAAAGTTTGCGGCGAGAAAAAGTTGCGCCGATATTACGGCAGCAAACTCTGGCCGCGATCGCCAAAAAACGCGACAGTCTTTTGCAGCGAAAACAGCACATCGCTTCTTTGGTGGAAACTTTGCAGCAGCGGTTTGAAACTCGCCGCGTTCTTTACGAACAAGAGAGGGCGATCAGCGAGGATGTAATGCTGCAAGCGAGACAGGAATTCGCGGACTCTCAGATGCAACTGGCGGATATTGAAACGCAGTTAAAGGAACTCGACGTTCAGAAAACCAATAGCGATCGCGAATTCCTGCAAAATCTCAATAAAATTGACGACATCAAAAACAGCCGGCAGCAACTCAAGGTAGAAGCTACCAATACCGAACGGGAGTACCTGCAAAATCTCAACCGCCTTAACGAAATTAAAAACAATCTCCAAGAACTTAAAGTTCAGAAAAGTAACACCGAACGGGAGTACCTGCAAAACCTGAATAAAATTGACGAAATCAAAACTAAGATTAAAGACATGGAAACCCAAGCGGTCAAACTAGCTCAACAAGATTTAGAGAAGTCGATCGCCCAAACAAATCAAATTCAGGAAGTTAAACGCAAGATTGCCCACTTGCAGAATCAGTTAGCTACCGAAAGCAAAGTTACCAGCCAATACGACGGCCGCGTTTTGGAAGTTAGCGCCGTTGCCGGCCAAATGCTGAACATCGGTACAAGAATCGGGACGGTTGAAGCTAAAAATTCTCGCGAAAAAATGGTCAGTCTTGTGTATTTTGCTGACAGAGACGGCAAGCAAATTAAACCGGGAATGACCGTGCAAGTTACCCCTAGCGTCGTCAAGCGGGAACGCTACGGCGGCATTGTCGGCAAAGTAACCCAAGTTTCTCCTTTTCCGGTTACTAATCAAGATATGTCGGCAATTATCGGCAATGAAAATTTGGCTGACAGCATCGCAAAAAACATAGCTGGTGGCGGTGCTCCCGTGCAAATATTTGTGGAATTGCAACAAGATCCGAACACTATCAGCGGTTACAAATGGTCTTCATCGAACGGGCCTCCTCTCAAGATTTCCCCCGGTACTACGGCGCTAGTTCGGGTTCAAATCGGGCAGTTAGCGCCGATTTCTTACGTGATTCCTATTTTTCGTTCTTTGACTGGCGTTTACTAACCGTTATTAGTCAGTTTTTTTTCTTCCCCAGGGATAGATAATTGCTGACAAGAAATACGTTACACCGACCGTTTCTCTTGTTTATATCGAAGTCTAGATCCCCCCTAACCCCCCTTAAGAAGGGGGGGACAAGAGCAGTCAAAGTCCCCCTTCTTAAGGGGGATTTAGGGGGATCTAGACTCGAATACCAGCAAAATTTATTATGGGTTTCAGCCTTATAGCCGATGAAAATACCCGATATTCACAAGTTTGTTACACCGCGCAACTTAAGGCGAGTTCGTACTCCCACACTGCTGCAAATGGAAGCAGTAGAATGCGGTGCTGCTGCTTTAGGAATTATTTTGAGTTACTGCCAACACCCAGTACCTTTAGCTCAATTGCGGAGCGAGTGCGGCGTTTCTCGCGATGGCAGTAAAGCTTCTAATATCCTCAAAGCAGCCAGAATTTACGGCTTAGATGCTAAAGGGTTTAAAAAAACTGTCGAAGAGTTGAAAACTGTACCCCCACCTTTTATTGTTTTTTGGAATTTCAATCACTTTTTGGTGGTTGAGGGGATGAAGAAAAAGCGCGTTTACCTCAACGACCCCGCATCGGGGCCGAGGACTGTTTCCCTAGAAGAATTTAAGTCTGCTTATACTGGCGTTGTTTTGACTTTTGAGCCTGGGCCGGAGTTTAAAAAGGGTGGGAAAAAACCCAGTATTGCCAGTGCTTTAGATTCCCGATTGCAAAGTTCCCGTTGGGCGATCGCATTTTGTTTAATTGCTGGTTTATTACTGACTGTTCCCCGTTTGGCTGGCGCGGCATTTACCCAAATTTTTGTGGATGAAATTCTCGTCGAAAACCGTCACGAGTGGCTGCGACCTTTAATATTGGGAATGCTGTTTGCGGCGGCCGTCCAAGGGCTGCTAGCGCGGATGCGGCTTTTCTATTTGCGGCGGCTGGCTAACAAGCTTGCGATTTCGATGTCGGGACAGTTCCTCTGGCATACTTTGCGCTTGCCTGTTGGATTTTACGCCCAGCGGTTTGCAGGTGAAATTAGCAGCCGCTGCCAAGTTAATGACAAGGTTGCTGAAATTTTATCGGGGAAACTTGCTGCAACTGCGATCGACGCGGTGATGATGGTTTTCTATGCAATAATTATGGTGATGTACGACTGGGTATTGACCAGTGTTGCCGCTGTTTTTGCAGCCTTAAACTTTTTGGCACTGCAATCTTTATCCCGCAGCCGCGTCGATGCTAACACCCGATTAGCTCAGGAAACAGGTAAGGTTGGCGGTGCTGCGATTGCAGGCATTCAATCTATAGAAACTGTCAAAGCTAGCGGTTTAGAATTCGATTTATTTTCTAAGTTTGCCGGGTACTATGCCAAAATGAGCAACGCCCAGCAAGAATTGGCTTTGCCCACTCAAATATTGTCAATATTACCAGCATTTTTAACGGCATTAGCTGCAACTGCTATCTTAGTTGTTGGGGGCTTGCGGGTGATGAACGGCGGTTTGAGTATCGGGATGTTAATTGCCTATCAAAGTCTCACTCAACAATTCCTCCGACCAGTCAACAATCTAGTCAACTTTGGCAGCACTCTGCAAGAATTAGAAGCCGATTTAAACCGACTTGATGACGTTCTGCAAAACCCGATCGATCCTGAAGCAGACCGCGATTCTTTTAATAGTGGAAACGGCCGCGCCGCCCTTGCACCAGATTCTTTTCATTTGCAGGGCTGGATTGAATTGCGCGGTGTCAGTTTTGGCTACAGCCGCTTGGAAGCGCCGCTAATTGACAACTTGAACTTAACCGTAAAACCTGGTCAGCGGGTAGCGTTAGTGGGGGGCAGCGGTTCTGGCAAATCTACTATTGCCAAACTTGTGACAGGCCTTTACGAACCAATGAATGGCGAAATTTTATTTGACGGGGTTCCCCGCAATTTGATTCCCCGTTCTATCCTAGCAAATTCGCTGGCAATGGTCGAACAAGAGATATTTCTATTTGCCGGAACAGTTCGGGAAAATCTCACGCTTTGGGACCCGACAGTACCGGAAGCAGATTTAGTGCAAGCGTGCATTGATGCGGCAATTCACGAACTTATCTTGAATATGCCGGGAGGATACGATGCTCAACTCAATGAAGGGGGGACAAATATGAGTGGCGGACAGCGGCAGCGCTTGGAAATTGCCAGGGCATTAGTGAGGAATCCAGCGGTGTTGGTGCTGGATGAAGCAACGAGTGCTCTGGATGCTGAAACAGAGTTAATTATCGATCGCAATTTGAGGCGTCGCGGTACTTCTTGTATTGTGGTTGCTCACCGTTTGAGTACGATTCGAGATTGCGATGAAATTATTATGCTAGCAGGGGGAAAAGTTGTTCAGAGAGGCACTCATGAGGAGTTGCAAAAGCTGGGAGGATCTTATGCTCTTTTGGTTGGGAATGAACAATAAACAGCAGCAATTAACCTCATTTCATCATTCTCAATAACAGGCAAGATGCCTGTTCCACAAATGAGCAGGAGAGCCAGAACAGGCAAGATGTCGCCTGTTCCACAAATGAGTTTTCTTGTGGGGAGTAGGGGTTGGGCATCCTGCCCGCCCATGAAAGACTTATTGAGAATGGTGCCAGATTTTGAGATTAACCCGACTTGATATTACTAATCGCAAATTACTAGCTATGCTCGATCTAAATCCTGTTAAGAAACTGCACCGAATTAAAGGAAATGAACCGCTGCTGCTGAATGACCCGCATCAGGTATGGATTGTTAAGTCGGGCGCGATCGCAGTTTTTGCAGCCAAGATACAAAGTGAGAAGCCTGCCGGAAACCGCTATTATCTGTTCAGCGTTGGTGCAGGCGAGGCTTTGTTCGGCGCCATTACCCCCCCCAACCCCCCCTTGCTAAGGGGGGGAGAAAGACAAGCAGAAAAACAAGGAGAAAATTTAAAACCAGGTTGGGGACTTCTGGCGATCGCGATCGCCGAAACGGAACTGGAACCGATCGCGATCGCAGATTGTGCCGCTTTAGTTGCTGCTGGTGACAGCAAAACGCGATCGCTTGTGGAAGGGTGGATAGAGCATTTGGGAGAACGAGTGATTCCCTACGGGATAGATGCGCTTCACGCCCCGGATGAAAAAGTTGCGCCAGAAACTGTTGTTTTAGCAGCGTCGCAGCAGATATCGCTGCAAAAAGGTCAAATTCTGCGATCGCCACCGGGAACAGTTGTCTGGGTGCAGGTGCGATCGGGCGATGCGAGTGTCGGGGAATTGAAGTTAAATTCCACTTCCCCAGCGTTTCCCCTGGCTGGGAATATGCTGCTGGTGGCATCCGGGGAAGTTGAGGTGCAAATCTTCTCAACAGCAGAAGTGGAAAATGCCTCCGGGCTGCCCGCGAGTTTAGCGTTGCTGCACGAGTATTTTTACTGCGGCTTGAACTTCCTGGTTTCCCAGCAAAAAGCAGAGGAATTCCGCCGTTTTCAGGAACGCGAACAGCTAAACCGCCAAGTAACTCAGACAGCTTTGGGAGAATTAACGGAGGTTTTGCATCCCCGGAAAACTGCCTTGTCTGAGGAAGGAACGCCGCTGTTAATCGCTGCTGGGGCTGTGGGTAAAGCACAAGGGATTACCGTCGAGCCCCCGGCGGGTTCCGAAGACTTGAGTCGAGTTAAAGATCCGATGGAGGCGATCGCGCGATCGTCCCAATTTCGCACCCGCCGCGTGCTGCTGGTTGGAGATTGGTGGCGGCAGAACTGTGGCCCGCTGTTGGCTTATACAAAGTCCGAAAATCGACCTGTAGCTTTGCTGCCCGGTAAGGGAGATCGTTATACTTTGTTCGATCCGATCGATCGCAGCCACCAACGGGTAACTAAAGCAATCGCCCAAGAGTTGTCGTCAGAAACTCTCATGTTTTACCGGCCCCTGCCGCTATTGCTTCACAACGCTGCGGAACTGTTTCGCTTCGGGACGAAGGGCTACGAAAAAGACATCATCGTTGCTTTCGGGCTGGGGATATTGGGAACGCTGTTGGGGATGGTGACGCCGCAAGCTACCTCGATTTTGGTCAATGATGCTATTCCTGACAGCGATCGCGTTTTACTGTGGCAGCTAGGGCTGGTGTTGTTAGTTGCCGCGATCGGACGGGCTGTATTTAGCATCGCCCAAACAATTCTGACACTGCGGATCGAAAATGCTGCCAGCGGCACTCTCCAGCCGGCAGTTTGGGATCGATTGCTGAGATTAAAACCGGCGTTTTTTCGCAGCTATTCTTCTGGCGACTTGCTGACTCGCTTATTAGCAGTTAATCAAATTCGTGCCCAACTCAGCGGCGCGACGCAGCGGACACTTTTGAGCGCGATATTTTCCCTGCTGAATTTGGGGCTGATGTTTGTTTACAGCCTGCCACTGGCTTTAGTCGGAATTGGTTTAACTTTGATCGCGGTTATAGTAACAGTCACATCCAGCTTGCTCTTAATCCCAAAAGAGCGGCAGATGGAAACAGGAGATGGCGACATTAACGGGCTGACAGTAGAACTGATTAACGGAGTCTCAAAGCTGCGGGTAGCGGCCGCAGAAGGGCGAGCATTTGCAGCTTGGGCGAAAAAGTACAGCCAGCAAATCAAATTAAGAACTGGAATTAAACGAATTGACGACAGCGTTTCTGTGTTTAACGAAGCGCTGCCGTTAGTTAGTTCTATTCTGATGTTTTGGTTTGCAATTGTGTTCATGCAAACCTCTCAAACAGGAGGAGGCGGACTGAATATGGGAACCTTTCTTGCTTTTAATTCCGCCTTCGGAACGTTTCTTTCTGGCGTCACTGACTTGAGCAATACCCTAACTGATATTTTAGGAATTGTACCGCTGTGGGAGCGAGCCAAACCGATCGTCCAGGGCATCCCGGAATCTGACCCGACAAAAGCCGATCCGGGGCGCTTAAAAGGTCAAATTACTGTCGATAGGGCAACTTTCCGCTACCGGGAGGACGGCCCCCCAATTTTAGATGATGTCAGCATCAATATTCAACCGGGAGAATTTATCGCGATCGTCGGGCCGTCGGGTAGCGGCAAATCAACATTATTTCGGCTGTTATTGGGATTTGAAATAGCACAAAGTGGCACTGTTTATTACGACAATCAAGATTTAGCAGGCCTCGACGTTCAAGCTGTGCGGCGGCAGTTAGGAGTAGTGCTGCAAAACGGCAGAATTAATGCTGGTTCGATGTTTGACAATATTACCTGCGGGGCGATGGTAACGCAGGAGGAAGCTTGGGAAGCCGCGCAAATGGCCGGTTTAGCCGCCGATATCGAACAAATGCCGATGGGAATGCACACGGTTGTCAGCGAGGGCGGCACGAATCTTTCGGGAGGCCAGCGGCAAAGATTGTTAATTGCCCGCGCAATGGTTGTCAAACCAAAGGTTATCCTGATGGATGAAGCTACGAGTGCTTTGGACAACCGCACGCAGGCGATCGTTACTGAGAGTTTGGATAAGTTGAATGTGACGCGAGTTGTCATCGCCCACCGCCTGAGTACGATTCGCAATGCCGATCGCATTTATGTAATTGAAGCCGGCCGTTTGGTAGAATTTGGTTCGTTTGAGAAATTGGTAAAACAGGGAGGATTATTTGCTCGATTAGTGGCGCGACAGTTAGAGTAATGTAAACGCGATTTCACAAACCCGTAGGGGCGGGTTCACCAACAATCTCTGGCAAAAATATACAATTTCGTAAACCCGCCCTACCCACCAACAATACAAATGTACCGCTAATTTACGGGGTAAAATGTTGATGTAAATCCAACCCGTAGGGGCGGGTTCACCAACAATATCTGGCAAAAATCGACAATCTCGTAAACCCGCCCCCACCCCACCAACAATACCAATGTACCGCTAATTTATTGGAAAAATGTTGATGTAAATCAAGGCGGGGGAGGGCGGGTTTATGGGATTGTTCGATCGGTTCGAGAGATTTCGGTGAACCCGCCCCTACAGCCATCACTATGAATCGAGCCAAATTAGGCTTATTCTTTTGTTAGCAAATCGGGCAACCACAACAAAATTAGCAATAGCAAGCAGGCGATAACTAAGCCAACGCTAAATATTGTAGTGTTACCCATATCGGGGGCTTGCTGCATCAAGTAGAGTGCTTGTAACATAGAAAAATTTCTCCGACTAGCAGGTCAAACTCGTCCTTCAAGGAAGACATTCGTCCCCCCATCTCCTAATGATTTAAAAGAACCCCTGCTTTCATCAATAGAAATCATGTACGATGCCATGCGTTTTTTGACGAAACTAACCATTGAGGTATAGACGAACGGAACTGTCCAAATCCCTTTGGGAATCCCTGCTTGTTCCTGAATTTTAATTGCTCGAACATAGAGAGGAATAATCCGACCCATTTTTTGGAGGTCTTGTCTGACAAAACTGCAAGTGTAGCGGATGGTGTCGGGTGCTATTCGATGGGTGATTACCCATCCTACTACTTGTCCTCGGTAACGCAAACCTACACTGTTTAAAGGTTCAAAATTTTCCTCGTTTTCAAAAGGAATCAACTGCGGTGGAATCCAAGGTGCTGCGGCTTGCTGCTGTTTAATTAAAATACGTTCCTCTGCCGTAATTTCTACCCAAGGGAAGATTGTGTAGGCAGCCGGTAGGGTTGCTTTCTGCATCCAAGGTGCATTTGCGATTTTATCGGTTGTCGATTTACACACAATCATCCGAGGCTGGGGAGGTGTCCAATTGCACTTTTGCAGCAAATTTTCTAAAGCTAATGTTGTTGGCTGTCCTGTTGTATAAACTAAATTAACGCTCGCGCAACCTCGCGATAATAACTCTTCCTCCAAACGGGCAAGCAGAGATGTACCAACTCCTAGATTGCGGTATTTCTTCTCCACAAAAATAGATAGTACCTCCCCCGCTTTACCGTCGGGTAAAATGTCAGCTAAGGCTAAACCCACTGGCTCATTTGAATCAGAAGCCGCGATCGCAACAGTAGAGCCTTCTGGTTTTAAGACTTGCAAGCGGTAGCGAAATCGCGGAAAGGTAAATGCTTGATAAGCAAATCCTGTTAAATGATTATCGATGCGATTCAATGCAAGCATATTCAAATCCTCCCAATACAATTGCCTACTTCTCTATGAAAAGTGATTAATAAAAATAGCTAACAGATTTTTTATGGCATCCAGCACTAGCTAATTGAGCTAATTACCAATAAATTTGCCAGCGGCCCTGACTGAAAAGTGCGTGCCCTTGAAGGGTGATTCTCTCATCATCTGGTTGGATATTTTTTGCGGGTGCAATCTGATGGACGGTATGGCCGGAATGCAAGATTAGCTGACCTATTTGGTAGGGATAATAGTTTTTGATTCTCGACTTGACAAGCTGGACAAAATCTGCGTCACTAATTTGAATTATTTCCGGATAATGCAAATTCCACACATTCAAACCTCCGCCAAATTTTGGCAGCGAAATTGCTAAAGTGAAAGAGATTGGATTATTGAAATTTGTCTCGTCTGGAGATTCCCAATTGACCAGATTGTACTGGGAGTCGCAGTGAATTGAAGCAATTGGCCGCTCAAACAATTTACAGGCTAGGTAGACGTGAAACCCAGGCAGTGCTAACTCGTGTCGGTAGCTTACAGGTGCTTTCAGGAATTGCGCCAGCTTGTCGGCTAACCGTTCGTAAAGCCAACCCAAGCGATCGCGCAATATCGCGTTATAAGTTTTGGCCATACAGCAGTAATCTTGCCGATCTTTGGCGGCATCAATGTAACTGGCTGCCCCCAAGGTATAAAAGGGCATATCGGGATTTCGTTCGATCCAAAACTCTTTTAGTTCGCAGACTGTAGAACGAACTTTTTGAGCTTCTTGCTCTGTAAGTACGCTGAAACTGTTAATTTTATCGTTCATCGTTTTAGTCCAAAAGCATGATTTGAGAAGTAGATTCGGGTGAAATCAGTCCTAACAGCGTTAAACCAATTCCCGAAACTCCGTCTAGCAAACCGGGAATAATATTTCGCTCAGAAAACTCTTGCAGCCGCCAGTGGCCGACTTGTTCGTAGAAATCAATCATTTTGAGACCGGCGCTAATAGCTACAGGGAACAATTCTGGCCGTTCTAAACGCTGTGCTGCAGCGCACAAAAAAGCAATTCTACCTGCTTCGCCGCAGCACAGGTGATGCTGGTATTTCCCTAAATGCCGCTGTGCAGCCGCGATCGCGAATTCAATCTCATCTCTAATTTCTGACTCGTCGCCCAGAATTCCTAGAATACCGAGTCTGGCTAAACCAATGCCCGGTGCCCCGGCGCACCAACCTGTCATAAACTGAAGTTTGCCCGGTGATTTCTGAAGATTTGGCCAGTCTTTTGTTTCGTGACAAAAATGCGATCGTTCATAGGCTAAACCTGACTCGGCAGAAATGCGAAATTGCTCGTTTCCGGTTAAGGCATAAAGACGCAGCAGCGCGCAGGCAATTCCCGCCGCACCGTGTCCCATTCCTAACAGCGATCGCTCAAAATTTGGCATCCGCCATCCCCGATCGATTCCTGCTTTTTCCTGGCAGTTGAGAATGCTTTCGCCGAGGGATGTCGCCCGTTCAATTAACCGGGAATCTGGACGCAGTTTGTATAGATGCAGCAAAGCTAACAAAGCTCCTGCCGCACCGTTTAAAACATCCGGGTTTTGCTCCTGACGCAGCCGCTCGGGCGTTAATTTTAAAACCCAATCCAGCGCGCGATCGCCTAAAATTTCGTCATCTAAACACCGCCCGCATTCTGTCAAAGCATAAATGAATAAACAAAGGCCGTTATATCCAGAAATAGGAACTTCATCCCACAATCCCTTATCGATAAAATGTTGGAGCGCAGAAGCCGTAAATTTTAATGCACCCCGCGCCAGTTTTTGGTACCGCTCATCCTTTGTCTGACAAGCGAGATTAGCCAGAAAAATACTGGTTCCCGCCGCACCCATTGAATTCCAGGGAAGCGGATGTATGGGAGCAACTACTGTAGAATTTTGAGAAATTCTAGAAAAACAGAGCCAACTGTTCCCCCAAGCGTGACTCATAGCTAACTTTTCCAGCGCATCCCCAATAGCGATCGCTCCTTGAAGCAGGCGTTCTTTTACTGACTGGTTTTCATGCCAAATCACTTGCTCAAAGCCTTCCTTTCTTTGCAGTTTCTGTGCCTTTGCGGTTGGTTTATTATATTCCCCGTCGGTATCCATTGCCGATCGCGCATCAGAGGTCGTCACTTGCCCGTCTTGGGTGTTTTTTTCGCTGAAATTTGACCAACCGCTTACCAATAGCCACTGTTCGCTTAGTGCAGATGACTTAAGGCTTAATAAGGACAATTGACTATTATCAACTGTCTGGCTGCCGACTTGTTTTTCCTGTACTTGCTTACCCCTAGGGTAAACAGACATTTCTAATGAAACTCGCAATAATTCTGACTGCCAAATCAAATCTTCTTCTGAAGCTTCGCCCAAGAGCTGCTGCATTTGCTCAAAACTAACTTGATTAATCGCTAGTTCATAGGAAACTCCGCTGCTGGAGTAGATGGAATGCGATAAAGGCGAACTGTAGTAACTGGGGATATTTTGCTGCCAGCAACAGCGCTTTTCTTCATCCAATAGTTTGGTAAAAGGGATGCTGTTGCCGACTAATATTTCTCTACAAAGCAACTCTAGGGCAACATCATAAGCCGCACCCGATGTTAAATGCTCGGGTTTCAAACTCCAAAACAGAGTATTAGCATAATCATTGGTATCGCGCAAAACAGAACGGGTAGTTACCGTGCGGAATGCTGCTAAAATTCCTTGAGGAGCGAGCAACTCTTCTCGATGCTGCATGAGAGTCCGATAAGCAGCAGAAAATCCTTGGATCACCTCATCGATATAGTCATTTACAGGAATTTTATCACCCTGCGATCGAGGCAGATTCTTATTAAAATAAAAATTGAGGTACTGGCGAGTTAGTTTGAGTTCATCAGTTCCAATTCCTTGCCAAACTGTGATTCCGGTGTGCCAAGGGCGATCGCCGCAGCCGTTGATGCCGGTGCCGGAAAACAAAATTTGGTCGTAATTACCAGCGCGCCAAAAAAATGACATACAGCTAGATAATACACTACACATACCCAAGGGATATAAATATTTAGGCAGTTGCTTAAACTCCTCCGGTACTTCGTGTATGCTAGTTGCCAGAAGTGCTTCTAAGTCGATAGGTACTGGAAATTCACCCGCGGCGATAAAGTTTTCCCAGTGGAAGTCTGTGCCGCATAAAAAGTACGCGATCGCGGCATAAACTCCTTGACGCTGGTAAAATTTTGCTACCTGTTCTTTAGCAGTACAATCTGCGGTTGAAATGAACTCGCTCCAACCGTAACCAGCCCGCGGCAAGATGCGTGTTGGTCGCAACTTTGGTGTTTCTCCTGTTTGATTCAGCCAGTCAATTAGGCTGTTGAAAGCGCTGTCAATCTCGAAACTGCGCGGCTTGTAAACCAGCTTCAAACCAGACTCAAATTCGATGATGCAAACACTCCGCGATCCTTGATGTAAATCGGACATCCCCATCAGCAGTGAAGTCGCCAAGCCGAGATGAGAATTGGGTTGAAATGTTGCTTTTAATTCATTCAAATCCTGCTGTAAACGTTGCAGCAATTCGACCGCAACCTCCACCGCTTGCTCCGAGCAAACTGCCAGCAGCCGTGCCAGTACGGGATACTGAAGAAATAACCCGGACAAACACTCTGGCGTGCCTAAAATATTGCGAACAAAATACTGATATCGCTCTTGGGAGGTAACGCCAATTAATTGACCTCGAAAGCGCCGCTGTTTGACTTCAAAAGCTACAACGCGGGCGGCTATTTTAGAAAGTCTTAACAGCAAATATCGAGCTATTTGTTTCCAGGCATTATCTGAAAATATTTCTATTACATTAGGCATCAGCGCGTTAATTTGCCGCAGGACAACCGAGATAAAAGGATGAAGAAATTCGGGAAAAATTGGAGTTTGCTTGAGAGTGAGTTTATAGGCATCAATTTCCTCATTCGTCCAATCTTGCAACTGCTCTACAGTTACTACAGGTTGGGCAAAATTACTGGGAATTAAAACTTCGCTGAGCAGTTTAGCCCAAGAAGGCAAACTCGCATTTTCGGGCAAGCAGTGGGAGGCAAGATAATAGATCGCACTCTCGCGCTCTAACCCCAAGTGTTGCAACCGCTTGTCAAATGCCGCAGCATCATTAGTTTTGAGCGAAATCAGTTTTTTCCACTGCGCTAATAACTTTTCAGCTTCAGGTTTCGCATCAGCGCCGGATGATGCTGCATCCGGAAAAGCTGTCCACTCATCCGGCGATAAAGCTTTTTCGACAATTTTGCGAACAGTTTGTGAAAGCGTTAAATCACTCATAATAAATTGTTAATTAGCAATTGGTAATTAATACCAATCATCAAGATCGTAGAAAGATGCGTAGGTTGGGTTTCGCGAACTCAACCCAACCTACATTTGTCACTAAATTCAGAGGTTACTTACCTTCGAGAGTCTCTTCTGCCACAACAGAAGCCACTGCTGATGCTACCCCGATTATAGGGATGCTACTACATACGGCACATCCTAACTTAGCGTCACCTGATTTGCCGCCGCCGCCTGCGATCGCCTCCAATTCCAAATCATTCAATTCAGCATCGGCAGGGTTAGCAGGCACAACCAAGTGCTTGACGGTGGGAGTATCTTCGTAAACTCGGATATCCAGAGAATCAGGCAGTTGAATATCGGCTGCTGAGGCGATCGCACTCTTTGGATCTGCAAGCAACTGAGTCTTAAAAGCTTCTTCAGTCAAAGCCTTTTTCATGATTTTACCCGCTACAGGATCTACCTTTTCTAGATCCACTCCTGCGGGAATTTCATCAAAGTTGGGCAGAACGTAGTTCATCAAATTGGAACTATTTTCGTGAACTTCCACCGCCACTGAGTCGGGAAGCTTCATCCCAAACTCTGCCAGAACATCCTTGGGATTGTTAAACAGGTTATTTCTGAGTTGTTCGTCACTCCAGACACGCTCTAATACTTCTTGAACTACAGGCATTTTACTTTCCTCCAATGTCAATTATTTGCTGATTTGTCAGACATTTTCTACCAATTTATGCAAGCTACAGCTTTTTGCGTGAAAGTCGCCGATTTTTAACAGGTAGCTATAACTAATAAGGTCACGCACCCTACTGTTGCTAGTGTGATTGTCAATCAGCGATTCAAGCAACTCCTAACACGGTTGGGTGCTATTGAGCAACTTTTCTAACCCTCCTGTACCGAAACAGTCGGTAACAATAGGCGGCAGATTTGGTTTGGTGCCGCCGCCTGCGATCGCCTCTAATTCCAAATCATTCAATTCAGCATCGGCAGGGTTGGCAGGCACAACCAAGTGCTTGACGGTGGGAGTATCTTCGTAAACTCGGATATCCAGAGACTCAGGCAGTTGAATATCGGCTGCTGAGGCGATCGCACTCTTTGGATCTGCAAGCAACTGAGTCTTAAAAGCTTCTTCAGTCAAAGCCTTTTTCATGATTTTACCCGCTACAGGATCTACCTTTTCTAGATCCACTCCTGCGGGAATTTCATCAAAGTTGGGCAGAACGTAGTTCATCAAATTGGAACTATTTTCGTGAACTTCCACCGCCACTGAGTCGGGAAGCTTCATCCCAAACTCTGCCAGAACATCCTTGGGATTGTTAAACAGGTTATTTCTGAGCTGTTCGTCACTCCAGACACGCTCTAATACTTCTTGAACTACAGGCATTTTACTTTCCTCCAATGTCAATTATTTGCTGATTTTTCAGGCAAGTTATGCCAAAAGCAAACTGTGCTACAGTTTTTTGCGAGATCGATATTTTCCCTTTAACTTGTGTTAGGAACCCAAAAATTCAAACACATTCATAGGGATTGTCAAGCGCGGTTTTTCAAGCGGTTGGCTGGTTGTGATAACAGGGATACCAGCAGCCCGAGCGCGATCATCGGCCATATCGGAACAGCCGCCCGCGATCGCTTCGAGATCCAAGTCGTTCAATTCTCGATGGGTCGATATTTCTTGTTTGGATGCTGTAATTTTTGACGGCTCGAACGAGAGTTTTTGGCACAAGGGAGCGTTGCTTTCCATCGCAGTTTTCTCCTTTAAATTGTGTTATGAACCCAAAAGTTCCAACATCTTCGTAGGGATTGTCAAGCGCAGTTTTGGAGGCGGTTGGTTGATTGTGAGAACAGGGATACCAGCAGCCCGAGCTTGATCGACAGCATCGGAACAGCCGCCCGCGATCGCATCTAATTCCAATTCGTCCAATTCTTGATTAGTTGAATTTTCCGGTTCTGATGCTGCGATTTGGGACAACTCAGACGGTAATTCTTGCGAAAATAGATCGTTGCTTTCCATCAGATGTTTCCTCCTTAAATGTTTAAACTCAGCAGAAGCGCGATCGCTTCTAGTTACAAGCAGCTCATTTCCCGAAATAGGACTGCATGTAGTTAATCAGTTGCGTGGATATGCGGGGTTTCAGATAGTCCGGCACTGGGCCTTCGATTGTGAGAGTACGCATACCACCCGCGATCGCTTCGAGCTCCAAGTCGCTCAATTCTTGATTAGTTGAGTTTTCCGGTGTAGATGTTGCTTTTTTTATGATGCTTTCACTCGACATGGAAGTTACTCCTTGTGGATTTTTTACAGCTAGGCTCTGGCTGGCCTTTGCGTAAATTTAGTTTAGAAAATTTCCTGGCTAAAGTAGCTAGCTCAAAGTAGAGTTTTGAACCTATAAAAATAACTTAGCTTTAACTCACCTTTAGTTGAGGAGATTACCTGAACTTTTGGCTAGGTATCGCAGATCGCATACAACTATATACTGGTAACACTCTCTTGCAATGACTAAAGCCTGCGTCCCATTCATGAGTTTCTCCAAGCGATCGCCCCACCGCCCAACTCCCCAACGCCCAACAAAAACCCCTCACACCGCCGATTAAATGCTAAAAAGGTTAAATTCACACGGAGCCTTAACTCATGACCCACTTCGGCATCTTCTGTCCAGCAGCCAACGGCCACCTCAACCCGATGACAACATTAGGCAACGAACTGCTTCGCCGAGGCCATCAAGTTACTGTATTTAACTTCCTTGATGCTAAAGCCACAACCTTAGCAAGCGGCTTAGAATTCCAGCCATTAGCTGAAGATGAATTTCCCGCAGGCTCAATGCCAGAACGCTTGGCCAAACTGGGGAAACTCAGCGAACTGACAGCCTTTCGATATACTATTAAACTATTGACCCAAGTTTCAGATATTCTCCTTTCACAAGCTCCAGCAACTATCAAAAAGGCTGGTGTAGAAGCTTTGCTCGTAGACCAAGTTTCACCGGAAGGAGGAACGATCGCGGATTTTCTCAATCTTCCTTTTATCACAGTTTGCAGTGCGTTACTCCTAAATCAAGACCCCAAAATTCCTCCCTTTTGTACACCTTGGCAATACAGTCCAACTTGGATAGCGAGTTGGCGCAATCAACTTAGCTATCAGTTACTCAGTTTGCTTACAAGACCGATTCGAGAGGTCATTGCTGAGTATCGCGACGAGTGGAAATTACCTCTGCACTCCCACCCGAATGATGCTTACTCGAAACTTGCTCAACTCAGCCAGCAGCCTCCTGAATTCGACTTTCCCAGGCAATATTTACCCCCGCATTTCCATTTTACCGGCCCTTATCACAATCCTGCGACGCGCAAACCAGTACCTTTCCCTTTTGAACAATTAACCGGCAAACCATTGATTTATGCTTCGATGGGAACTGTGCAAAATCGCTTGCTGGATGTTTTTAAAATAATTGCCTCTGCGTGTCAAGGATTAGATGCCCAATTGGTAATATCTCTCGGCGGAAGTGCGACTCCAGAATCCTTGCCGCAATTGCCGGGAAATCCGATCGTTGTTGGTTATGCACCGCAATTAGAATTGCTGCAAAAAGCCACTCTCACGATTACTCATGCCGGGATGAATACGACTTTGGAATCGTTGAGCAATGGAGTACCGATGGTGGCAATTCCTGTGGCAAATGACCAGCCAGGAGTGGCAGCGCGGATTGCTTGGACGGGTGTTGGCGAAGTCGTTTCTTTGAAGGAATTGAGCGTGACTAAACTACGATCGGCAATTGAGAAAGTCCTAACCCAAGAGTCGTATAAACAAAGGGCGATCGAGATGCAAGGGGCGATCGGGCGATCGGGCGGAGTCAAGCGCGCCGCTGACATTATCGAACAAGCTGTATTGACTGGGAAGCCTGTCTTGGCTTCTAAAATCTAAGATGTGGAGTCCAATCTAAAATCTAAAATCTAAAATCTAAAATCGATCGGCCTGTTTTGGTTGGTCTTAACTAGCCCAAAAACGCAATTTCACAAAAATATGCAACCCAGAAACACAAACAATATCCCAGATGAATCCTACCTTCAATTGCTAGAAAGAGTCGATTTTACTCCCATTTTTATTATGGGAGATCATCGTTCTGGAACGACGGTGCTTTATCAAACATTGGTGGCAAATGAGTGCTTTAATTACCTCAATGCTTATCATATAATCAAATATGATGAAATCTTGGATAACCATATAAATGGAACCAAGGAGAAAACTCGTCAAGAGTTGGAAAACTTATTTCAATCTTTAGAAATAAGCGATCGTCTCATCGATACAGTCAAGCCTACTCTCGATTTACCAGAAGAGTATGGATTTATTTTAAAAAATGCTGGCTATGAGTCTTATTTAAACTTTGAAAACCTGCTTTTATTTGCACAAGTGTGTAAAAAATTTCAGTTTACTTCCAATCCAGACCAACCCCTCTTGCTCAAAAATCCCTGGTGTTTACCCCACTTTATGTATATCAAGAGTGTTTTGCCTAAAGCTAAGTTTATTTTTATTCACCGACATCCGCTCCATGTGATGAATTCTAAGTTAAAAGCTGCCCGATTAGTATTATCTGTGAAAAATTCCTACCTACAGCTAATTTCCAAGCGGTATCGCGAGATATTTGATAACCCCATCCGACGTTTACTCTTTCGGGTTTTGTATTCCAGTTTCTTTGGCTTGGGAGTACGTCGAGTGACTCAAACATCTCTGCTATCAACAAGTTATTTTTTGGAAAACATTAAATCGCTACCAACAACTGATTACATCTCTATTAAGTATGAGGATTTATGTCAAACCCCAGAGTCCACTATCCTGAAGGTTTTGGAGTTTCTGCAATTAGAAGCAAAAACTACTGTAGATTATGAAAGAGCGATCGAACCCCGCCCAGTGAAGTTATTGCCAGAAGTGGAAAATAGCTATGATGAAATCTGCCGGAAACTCCAACCGTATCTCGTCCATTGCGGTTATTAGGAACTACGCATTAAGCCAAAGAAACCGGGTTTTTTGCTGAATCTGCGGGCTGCGATGAAGGATTTTGGTGAAAAACCCGGTTTCTGACAGCCCGTGCGTAAGTCGCAATCTAAAATCTAAAATCGACTGATGGCTCACGCACCTCTGGTGTGAGGAGCAAATTTATGCTATGTTCGACTGCAAAGTTGACAGCAGGCTGAATATGCTCACTTTTCCTGGCGTTGAAGTCACAGAGCTCATCTACGAAAGCGCAAACTCCCTGGTTTACCGAGCATTCCGACAACCCGACAGTCTCCCCGTCGTGCTCAAAGTCCTTAAAGAAAATTATCCCACACCCCAAGAACTCGCCCGCTATCGCACAGAGTATAAAATTACACAATCTCTGAACCTGAGTGGCTGTATAAAAGCCTATGATTTGCAGCCATATCAAAACACGCTGGTGATGTTTGTTGAGGATTTTGGCGGCGAATCCTTGAAAATTTGGATGCAGCAGCAAAAATTTACTATTGCAGAATTCTTGCGAATTGCGATCGTCACTACAGAAAGTTTACAACAAATTCACAGCGCCCACATCATTCACAAAGACATTAACCCTTCAAATATTGTCTTCAATCCAGCTAGCGGCGAACTCAAAATCATCGACTTTGGCATTTCCACGCAGTTGACGCGGGAGAACTACACCATCAAAAATCCCAACATTTTAGAGGGAACTCTTGCTTATATGTCGCCGGAACAAACCGGCAGAATGAACCGCAGTTTAGATTACCGCACGGATTTTTATTCCCTGGGGGCTACCTTTTACGAACTGCTGACAAACAAATTGCCTTTTGACACTCAGGATGTGCTGGAATTGGTACACAGTCATCTCGCTAAACAGCCCTTGTCTCCATCTCAGGCTAATCCCGAAATTCCGCAAATTATTTCCGATATTGTGATGAAGTTGATGGGGAAAAATGCTGAGGAGCGGTATCAAAGTGCGATCGGCATTAAAGCGGACTTAGAAAAATGTTTAAATCAACTGCATAGCGCTAAAAATATATCAGTTTTTCCGCTAGGATGTCAAGATATTTCTGACCGTTTTCAAATCCCGCAAAAACTTTATGGCAGAGAGCGAGAAATTGATAGTTTACTAACAGCTTTTGAAACAGTCAGCAGTCACAGGCAAGATGCCTGTGCCACAAGTGGACATGGGGAAGATGCCTGTGCCACAAGTGGACATGGGGAAGATGCCTGTACCACAAGCAGTCACAGGCAAGATGCCTGTGCCACCAGCAGTCACAGGCAAGATGCCTGTGCCACAAGCTCAATGATGCTGATTTCGGGATATTCTGGTATCGGCAAATCAGCTTTGGTGCAAGAATTATACAAACCGATTACTCAACAGCGCGGTTATTTTATCTCCGGTAAATTTGACCAATATCAGCGCAATATTCCCTACAGCGCCATTGTCAATGCTTTTCAGGATTTAGCCAAACAACTGTTAGCAGAAAGCGAAGCCAATCTCACAGAATGGCGGGAAAAATTATTAGACGCATTGGGAATCAACGGTCAAGTCATGATTGATGTAATTCCTGAAATTGAATTAATTATCGGCAAGCAACCTGCGCCGCCAGAATTGGGTGCGGCTGAAGCGGAAAATCGCTTTAATTTTGTGTTTCAAAACTTCATTAAAGTTTTTACCAAACCCGAACATCCTCTGACAATATTTATCGATGATTTGCAGTGGGCTGACGGGGCATCTCTGAAGCTGATGCAACTGCTGATGAATGCTTCACCAGCGGGACTGTTTTTAATTGGGGCTTATCGGGATAACGAAGTTTCTGCGGCTCATCCGTTAATGCTAACAATTGAAGAGATTGTCAAAAATGGGGCAAAAGTCGATCGCATTTTCCTGTCACCTTTGGATTTGGCCTCTGTTACTCAACTGATTTCCGATGCCCTTAATTGTCAGGAATCAAGAGTCAAATCCCTGGCCGAGTTAGTGTTTTTCAAGACGGGCGGAAATCCTTTCTTTATGAATGAATTTATCAAATCGCTTTATACAGAAGGACTGTTACAATTTGACTCGCTCGCTTGCCGATGGGAATGGGATTTAGAGGAAATTAAAGCCAGGGGATTCACTGATAATGTTGTCGAATTTATGGCTGGCAAAATTAAACAACTATCAGAGAATACGCAGGAAACATTAAGGATAGCAGCCTGCATAGGCAATCAATTTGAGCTAAAAACTCTCGCCTCAATTTGCGAAAAACATATGAGAGAAACGGCGGATGATTTGTATGCAGCCGTTGCTGAAAATTTAGTGGTGTTGCTGGGGAATATGGGAGATGTGGAATTAGAAATTGCAGGGAAATTACCCAGTAGCCAATCCGTAGAATACAAATTTGTCCATGACAGAATCCAGCAAGCTGCTTATTCGCTAATTGCCGAAGAGGATAAGCCGATCGTCCACAAACAAATAGGACAACTGCTGCTGCAAAATATTCCCATTAACAAGCGAGAAGAAAAAATATTTGACATTGTTAATCAACTCAATTTCAGCAGTGAATTAATCGATCGCCAGCAAGACAAAGATGAACTGGCTCAGTTAAATCTGATTGCTGGCAAAAAAGCCAAGGCATCTGCAGCTTATCAGCCAGCTTTCAACTATCTGCAAACGGGGATACAATTGCTGGCAGAAAACGCTTGGCAGGTGCAATACCCGCTAAGTTTGCAACTGCATCAAGAAGCCGCAGAGCTAGCTTACATAGTGGGCGATTTTGAGCAGATGGAAAGTTTAGGCAACCTCGTACTAACCAATGCTAAAACAGTGCTCGATCGCGTCAAAACGATCGAGGTAAAAATGGGTACTCATGCTGCCCAAAATCAACTAGATATGGCAATTAATCTGGGGCTAAAAATTCTGAGGCAGTTGGGAGTCAAACTGCCCGCAAAGCCTAACAATCTAGATAGCATAATCGGATTGCTGGAAGTTAAGTTAACCCTAGCTGGGAAACGCATTGAGGATTTAGCCAATCTACCTCAAGGAAGCGATCCTTCTAAACAAGCCGCACTGCGTATCTTGTCATTTATGACTACTGTCGCCTATGGCGTGGCCCCTAAACTCATGCCTTTAATTGTGTTTAAGCAGGTGATTTTATCTGTAAAGTATGGCAACTATCCTGAGTCTCTCCATGCTTATGCAGTTTATGGATTAATTTTGTGCGGAGTTGTGGGAGATATTGAAGGTGGTTATAAATTTGGTCAGCTAGCATTGAGGATGTTGGATCAATTTGGCAAGCCAGAATTAAAAACTAAAGTCCTGCTTCCATTTAATGACTTCATCCGTCATTGGAAAGCGCCAGCTAAAGAAACGTTGCCATCTTTGTTGGAGGCTTACAAAAGCGGATTGGAAACAGGACAAGTGGAAGAACGTGCTTGTGCGTCTCAAACTTACTGCGGTTATTCGTACCTCTTCGGCGCTGAATTGTCAGGGCTGGAAGGCGATATTGCTACTTATGGCGAGGCAATAGAACAATCAAAATATGACCCGATTATTTGGCAGATTAAACCTTTAGAGCAGTCGGTTTTTAATTTATTAGGTAAGTCGGAAAATCCCTGCTATTTAATTGGGGAAGCCTATGATGAGCGGACTGCGCTATCACTATTAACTGAAGCTAACGATCGCACTTCGATTTTTGCCCTGCATTTTTATAAAATGATTCTCTGTTATTTATTCGGGCAATATGCTGAAGCTGTATCAAATGCAGCTTCCACCATGCAGTATGTAGAGAGTGCTGCTGGAACTCTTCAAGTATCATACTGTTATTTTTATGAGTCGCTGGCTCAGCTTTCGTTCTATTCTAATGCTTCTTTCGAGGAGCAAAAGCACTGTTTAAAAAAAGTCACTGCTAATCAGAAAAAAATGAAAAAATGGGCGCATCATGCCCCGATGAATCACTTGCACAAATTTAATCTAGTGGAGGCAGAACGATATCGGGTTATTGGCAAAGATGCACAGGCGATCGACTATTACGATCGCGCAATTTCCCTAGCCAAAGAACACGAGTATATCCATGAAGCCGCCCTCGCTTACGAACTCGCCGCCAAGTTCTATTTATCCAGGGGAAAAGAACTCACAGCCAAAGCTTATATGCAGGAATCCCGTTACTGCTATCAACTCTGGGGTGCGGCGGCTAAAGTCAAAGATTTAGAAACGCGATATCCGCAATTATTTACGCTCCATCGCCATACAAATAAAGCCATTTCAACCACTACATCAACGACTGACAGCCGTTCTAGTTCTTCCTTAGATATCGCTACAGTCATGAAAGCTTCAGAGGCAATTTCTGGCGAAATCGTACAGGATAAATTACTGTCCCGATTGATGAAAAATTTGATTGAAAATGTCGGCGCTCAAAAAGGATATTTGATTTTAGAAACCCAAGGGAAATTGCTGATTGAAGCGGAAGGTGTAATTAATGATGAACGGATAAGAGTGTTGCAATCTGAGCCTATTGAAAATTGCCAGGAAGTTTCCGAAGCTATTATCAATTATGTCGCTCGAACCCAAGAAAATTTAGTGTTAAATGATGCCACTCGTGAAGGAAAGTTTACGAATGACCCTTACATCAAAGCACGTCAGCCTAAATCTATTTTGTGTGCGGCTTTGATGAATCAAGGTCAAGTGGCTGCTATTGTTTATCTCGAAAATAACCTCACCGCACAAGCATTTACGCCCGATCGCCTGGAAGTTTTGCAATTGTTATCGGGACAAGCGGCGATCGCACTTACCAATGCTAAACTCTACACAGAAGTAAAAGAACGCGAAAACCGGCTTACTCAATTTATCAATGCGATGCCGATAGGAGTAACAGTAATTGACAGCGCCGGACAAATTTCCTACGCAAATCCCACAGCTTCCCAACTCAGCGGCATCAATTATATACCCGAATTAAATGCCGCTCAATTTGCCGAAATCGGTCAAGCTTATTTAGCAGGAACTAACGAGTTATATCCCACCGCACAAATGCCAATTATGCGTTCTTTGGGGGGTGAAACGGTCAAAGTAGACGATATGGAACTGCACCGACACGATCGGATTGTTTCCTTGGAAGTCTCCAGCACACCAATTGTGGATGAAACTGGCAAAATTAATTATGCGATCGCCACATTTCAAGATATCACCGATCGCAAACAAGCCGAAAAAGTTTTAGCCGACTACAACCGCACTTTAGAACAGCAAGTGAGCGATCGCACTCTCGAACTTCAGCGAGAAATTATCGAGCGACAACGAGCTGAAGATGCCGCACAAGAAGCCAACCGAGCCAAAAGTACATTCCTCGCAAATATGAGCCACGAATTGCGGACTCCCCTCAATGCAATTCTGGGTTTTTCCCAATTAATGAATCGCGGTTCTAACCTATTGCAGGAACAGCAAGAACACCTGAGTATTATCACCCGCAGCGGAGAACATTTGCTCGAACTGATTAACCAAGTATTAGATTTGTCCAAAATAGAAGCGGGACGCACGACTCTCAACGAGACAAATTTTGACCTCCACCGCCTGCTGGATGACATCGAAGATATGTTCCAACTGCCGGCCGAAAATAAGGGATTGCAGTTATTAGTAGAGCGGATGCCAGACGTTCCCCAATATGTGCGGACAGATGAAATTAAATTGCGCCAAATCTTGATTAACCTGCTTTCTAACGCGATTAAATTCACCTCGGAAGGCGGCATTTATGTAAAGATTAAAAATCCCGATTTTGCTCATAAAATCTGCTTTGAGGTTGAAGACACGGGAGCGGGAATTGATGTTAGTGAATTAGACAAGATATTTGAAGCTTTTGTTCAAACCAAAACCGGGGAAGAATCGCAACAAGGAACAGGATTAGGTTTAACGATCGCACGTTCTTTTGTACAGTTAATGGGGGGTGAAATGACAGTCAGTTCTCGTGCGGGATGCGGTACTATATTCAAATTTGACATTAAAGTTAATTCAGTTGAAAGTGCTGATCGCCAACGGGAACAGCCAACCAGAAGAGTTATGGCGATCGCACCCAATCAACCCCGCTATCGAATTCTCGTTGCAGACGACGCTTTTGACAACCGCCAACTGCTAGTTAAACTGCTTTCTGCGATCGGTTTTGAAGTTTACGAAGCCAAAAATGGGAGAGAAGCAATAGAAAAGTGGGAGCAATATTCGCCGCACTTAATCTTTATGGATATGCGGATGCCGGTGATGGATGGGTATGAAGCAACCAAACAAATTAAAGAGGGCAACCACAGGGGGATTGCCCCTACGGAAAACGAGGATTTTGTAGGGGTAGTGCCCCCGTGCCTACCCCAGACAGCAATTGTTGCCATAACAGCAAGTAGTTTTGAGGAAGAGAAAGCCGTTGTCCTTTCTATCGGCTGCGATGATTTTATTCGCAAACCATTTAGAGAAGCAAACATATTTGATGCTCTACACAAACATATCGGGGTGCAATTCGTTTTTGAAGAACTAAATGCTGCCCCCAGTTTCACAGAAAATGAAGTAAATGTATTGACAAAAACCGCTTTTTCTGAACTGCCTACTGAGTTAGTAGCAAATCTCCAGCAAGCCATTAGCAACCTCGATTTGGAACAGATGCAAACAGTCATCAATCAAATTCGCGAAATCAATCAGCCCTTAGCTAGGGCGAGCGCAGCTTGCATTAAAAATTTTCAGTACGAACAGTTGCTAAATTTAATACACACATTAAGGGATGAGACATGAACAAAAAACTCAGTTTTACCCGCGAAGAAAGTATTTTAGTGATTGATGATTGTCCGGAGAATTTAAAACTTTTAAGCGGGATACTATCTGTCGCTGGGTATAAAGTTCACCTAGCTCCCAGTGGGAAATTAGCTCTAAACTTTATCAATGCCAACTTACCCGACTTAATTTTACTCGATATTATGATGCCTCACATGGATGGCTATGAAGTCTGCCAGCAGCTCAAAGCTACTCCAAAAACTCAAAACATCCCAATAATTTTTATCAGCGCTTTGCAAGAAATTTTTGATAAAGTAAAAGCCTTTTCTGTGGGCGGAATAGACTACATTACAAAACCTTTTCAACAACAAGAAGTTTTAGTTCGCGTCGAAAATCAATTGCGTCTGAGAAGGATGTCTAAACAACTCATAGACCAAAATATTCTCGAAGAGCGCAACCGCCTGGCGCGGGAAATTCACGACACTTTAGCGCAAACTTTTGCAGGCATTATCATACATTTGGGAGCAGCAGATCGGGTAATAGCAGCCAATCCAGAACAAGCACAAGTACACATGAAAACAGTCTGCGAACTGGCTCGCTCTGGCCTTGCTGAAGCGCGGCGATCCGTAGAATCTTTGCGCCCGCAACTGTTAGAAGATGGCGATTTGTATAGCGCTCTCAACCAAATTGCTAAACAAATGTCATCAGATACTGATACGCACACTATTTTTGAAGTGGTTGGCACGGCATATTCCCTACCATTAGAGGTAGAAAATAATCTGTTGCGTATCGGGCAGGAAGCATTAACAAATGCTTTCAAATATGCCAAAGCTACGGCGATAAAAATTGAGTTAGTATACGAAATATCCAAGTTTCTTTTGCGGGTGCAAGACAACGGACAGGGATTTGATACGGAAAGTTTCGGTTTTAGGAATGGCTTTGGTTTATTGGGAATGAGAGAACGCGCCGATCGCATTAACGCGCAGCTAACTGTAAACAGTCGCCCCGGAAACGGAACAGAAGTTATAGTTTCAGTTAATCGCCAGTAAAGTAAGGTGCACATTTCGCGCCATATAGCAATCCTAAATAAGTAGTAAATTTTTTACCCCACCCCCACCCTCCCCTTACCAAAGGGAGAGAGTAAGAAATTCACAAATGATTTAGGATGACTATATAGCACTCCTAAATCATTTGCATAATTATTGTAGGGGCAATCCCACGCCCGGTTGCCCGATAGATAGCGGGTAGGCAAAGAAAGGCACTACCCTACAAATTTATCTGAATCATTGAGGATGACTATAGATAGTAAGTTTGTCGTGAGATTTTCAGTTTTTTTTAATAAAATTAACAGGGTAAACATGATTAACCAATCAAATATTATTCGCGTTTTAATTGCCGACGATCATTATATTGTGCGGCAAGGTTTAGTGGCGCTGCTGGAGCAGGAATCAGATGTTAAAGTTGTGGCGCAAGCCAGCAACGGGCAGGAAGCTGTGACAATGTTCCGCGAACATCAGCCCGATGTAACGCTGATGGATTTGCGGATGCCGGTGAGGGATGGAGTCGCGGCCATTACTGCGATTTGTGGGGAGTTTTCCAGTGCCCGGATTGTGGTGCTGACGACTTATGATGGCGATGAAAACATCTATCGCGGATTGCAAGCTGGTGCTAAGGGCTATCTGCTTAAGGATGCGGAACCAGAGGAGCTTTTAGCAGCAATTCGGGCTGTTTTTGAGGGTAAAAAGTACATTCCGCTGGCAGTGGGTGTTAAGTTAGCCGATCGCCTGAGTGGGCCTGAACTGAGCGATCGCGAATTAGAAGTCATCCGCCTCATAGTCGCGGGTAAAAGCAACAGCGAGATTAGTGAAGTTCTGCACATCAGCGAAAGCACCGTCAAGTTTCACATCAACAATATTTTGAGCAAAATGGGAGTTAGCGATCGCACGCAAGCCGCGATTTCTGCATTAAAACGGGGGATTGTCAGCCTGTAGTTTTGCATTAAAACTAGCCAAAAGTTCAGGTTATCTCCTCAACCAAAGGTCAGCTAATACTGACCCTTTTTTTTAGGTTAAAAACTCAACTTTAAGCTGGCGACTTTAGTCGCAGTATTCTCTAGACTTAATTGATATTCATCTAAAGACTTCTGCCTTATTAAATCCTTAGATTGTTTGTAGGACGAAATTATGAGCGAATCTTGCATAAACCGATATCAAAAACATCAAACCAAAGCCCGTTTTTTGACAATACACAATTTGAATATGCACCACTTTTGGTGGGTGGTAATTTCACTTGTCAATATTCTACTGTTATCCAGTATTTACATCACAGAAACTTGGAATCAAGCCCCGATAGCCGCCCTCAGTATTGGCAATCTTTTGCTGGCAGTATTAGTAAGAAACGAACTGATAGTACATCTTCTTTACCGATTAGCAGTTGGGATTTCACGAATCGCCACTTCTGGCAAATATTACATCAATACCGCAGTTCATTATATAGGTGGAGTTCATGCTGCGGCTGCAACTTGGAGTTGTTTTTGGCTAAGTATTGACTTATACCGACAGTTAACAACTAGCAATAATTTGCTTCTTTTAACAACTGGTTCTTTGTTAGCCATCTTATTATTAGCGATTATTTTAACAGCCATACCCCCTTTCCGAGAGCGTTTTCACAACAGCTTTGAGAAAATTCACCGCTATGCAGGATGGAGTTGTCTCGCCGGGGTAATTTTGTATCTAACTTTATCGCAGTTTCTCGCCACCGCCAATCAGATTCCTACCCTAGAAAATTTTTTAAATCCCATTTGTTTAATGTTAATTTTAATTATATTTAGTATATTTTTACCTTGGTTAACTGTACAGAAATTTGAAAAGTTTAGTATGTATTGTCCTTCCCCAAACGTAGCTTTTTTGACAGTTCCGGGCAAGGCAGATATTGGAACATTTGCCCGAATCAGTACAGATTTGGTTGAATGGCATTCATTTTCCGTAGCAGGAATGAGTTTTAATCAAGAAACGGGGCGATCGCAAATCCAGCTAATTATTGGAGCCGCTGGTGACTGGACTAAAAACTTGATTGAGAAAGTTCAGAGAGGCGATATTCCTAAATATTTTTGGGTTCGGAGAGTTAAACCGCCAGGTTTCATGTTTTCAATTAATGCTTATTCGCGAGTAGTGGTAGTAGCAACCGGAGCTGGGATTGCCCCTGTTTTACCTCACATTCTCGAAAACAAGCATAAACTTTACATCCTCTGGATTGGTAATAAGCACCAGTTAACTTACGGCAAGAAAATGTGGTCATTAATCTCCAGTCATCCACGCCTGAAAATTTATGATACAGGCGAACTTGGCAGACCTAATGTAGGCGATTTAGCAATTCAGCTAGCCCGAAAATTTCGAGCTCAAGCTGTATTTTGCGTATCTAATAAAGCCGTCACTAAAACTGTTGTGAGTGCGTGTTTAGCCAAAGGAATCCCGGCCTATGGAGCGACTTGGGATTCTTAAATAATTGATAGCTGTTGGTTCCATGTTGCATAATTTATTTGAATCTTAACTGTTAGCCAACCTAGTTTTTGAGCGGGAGCGATCGTAAATAGTTAATAAAAAACAGCTAGGGGAGTTTGTAACCGCAGATACACGCAGATTAAGGTCGAGCGGTTTTGATGTGTGAAATAAGTATTTTTACTGATAAATATGACTATTATGACTGCAAATAATGATAAATAAGACCTTAAGTTTTACGCCAAAACTTTTTAGTAAGGCTAAGCTGGAGCTCCTAGGACAAATTAGCCCGGCTCAAAAAAAATGCTTTATTCATTTTTGTCCAAGTCTCAAGTCAAAGCCCGCGTTTTAAAACATTTTGCAGCCGCTATTTCGGCGTCTTTAGCTCTTAGTGCAACAACCAGTTTGAAACCCTCGCCGGTATTAGCAGCTAGCAATATCCCCCTCGCAAATCAAACCTCGACTCAGCTAGCAGCAAAACCTGATTCTAGCTTGCAGCTAGGGCAGTTACGCAGCACTGTTCCCGTGCAGACAATGCAGCTAGATCCGGGTGGATTTATCCCGATCGCGATCGGCGGTATGATAATTATTCTGGTGCTGCCATTATTTTTTGGCGGATTGGTAGTAATTGGCGATCGTGAAGTTGGCATTGTCAGTAAAAAGTTTAGCTTCGGCGGCAAGTCTTTACCCCCCGGAGATTTAATTGCCTTAAACGGAGAAGCTGGATATCAAGCTGATACTTTGCCCCCCGGTTGGCACTGGGGTTATTGGCCTTTGCAATACAATGTTCGCAAAGAGTCTCTAACTGTGGTTCCCCAAGGCGAAATTGCTCTCATTATCGCAGCAGGTGGTCAGTCAATTCCACCGCAGCGCATCCTCGGCAAAATCACAGAATGTGATAATTTTCAAGATGCTCGCCAATTCCTCAAAGGCGGCGGCGAAAAAGGTAGACAACTCGGCATCTTGACTGGCGGTAGCTATCGAATTAATACAGCATTATTTACAGTAATTACAGCGGCAAATGCTGCCAAACACGGGATGACAGCCGAACAATTAAAGCTGTACAGAATTGCCCCAGATAAAGTGGGAATTGTCACAACTTTTGACGGCGTTCCAATTCAAGATGGCGAAATTGCCGGCCCGATTATCCCGAATCACGACAACTTCCAAAACGCGCAAAAATTTATCACCGCTGGCGGGCGGCGCGGTTTGCAGGAACAGGTTTTGCTTTCTGGTTCGTGGAACTTAAATCCTTGGTTTGTCGGGGTTGACCAAGTGGCGATGACCGAAATCCCGATCGGCTATGTCGGCGCGGTTATTTCCTATGTCGGCAAAACCTCAGAAGATGTGAGCGGCGCTGCTTTCACTCACGGAAACTTAGTAAATGTCGGCAATAAAGGCGTTTGGGTAACTCCCCTTTATCCGGGGAAACATCCGCTGAATACGCGCATTTTGAAAGTAGAGTTAGTGCCGACTACTAATATAGTATTGAATTGGTCGGGTAAAACAGAAAGGCACAGTTACGATTCTCAACTTTCGTCTTTAACCGTGCGTTCTCAAGACGGTTTCGCCTTTGATTTAGAAGTAGCTCAGATTATTCACGTCGGCGCTTTGGATGCTCCAAAAGTCATCTCTCGCGTCGGTTCGATGCAGAATTTAGTAGACCACGTTTTGCAGCCGACAATTGGCAATTATTTCCGCAATTCGGCTCAAGCTTATTCTGTATTAGATTTTCTCTCCGCAAGAAGTGGCAGGCAAGCGGAAGCAGCCGAGTATATCAAAGCAGCTTTGCGTACCTATGACGTGCAAGCAATTGATACTTTGATCGGGGATATTTTGCCACCGGCAGAGTTGATGCAAACTCAAACAGATCGCAAAATTGCTGAGGAACAGTGCAAGACTTATGAGGTGCAGCAATTAGCACAAACTCAGCGGCAACAATTGGTGCGGGAAACGGCGCTGGCTGAGATTCAACAAGAGATGGTGAAATCGGAACAAGGCGTGAAGATTTCTGAGTTGAAAGCGAATTCTCAGGTGAAACAAGCTCAAGGCGAAGCTGAGTCAATTCGGGTGAAAGGAAATGCTCAAGCTGAAGCTTATCGAGCGGGTGTTGTGGCTTTGGGAGGTTCGGGTTATACGGCTTTGCAGTTAATGCAAATTATAGGCGATCGCAAAGTGCGAGTTGTGCCGGATGTTGCGGTAACAGGCAACGGTAGCGGCGGCGGTTTGGTTGATGGTTTGCTGGGAATGATGTTGTGGAATCAAACGGGCAAAAATGGAGAAAATGGCGGGGAGTTGCCGGTAGTTAAGTTACAGAAATCCGAGCCGACTGTTTTGGAATCTGCGACAAAGTTACCGGTAGCAAAGGTGCATTCAGCAAAGCCGCCGGCATCTCGCGCTAATTCGCCTGTTGGGAATTCTGAGTCTGATATTGATTCGCGGTTTGATGAATTGCCGTTTGACGATCGATCTTTTAGTTAGGCTGTGCAGTTTGTAGGATAGAATACTCATATACCCTGACTTCTTAAAGAAGTCAGGGTATCTAATTATCTCTATGGATGCTGATAAGGATTATTGCTAGTCCATATAATTTCCCAGAAACTCTTGCTGAGCGATCATCTCTTCTGCTGACTTTGTAGAAATTAACCTCAAAAATCCTCGCAATTGTTCCCCAATCGAATAACTTTGTCTGCCCATTACAATTCCTGAATGTTCCTGGCCTTCTTCCATATACATTTTATGCAAGCGACAAAAGTCTCCCACATTCAAAGTATAGATAACTCGCCCTTGAGCAGTGGCCCATATTAATTGCTCTTCATCGGTGCAACTGAGATTATTAGCTTCAGCAGTGGTAGCTACATCAATACCTGCATTTCGGAGCGCTTTTACTAAAGAGCGTTCCAGAATATCCTCATCTAAATATAAACGAATTTGGCTCAAGATTAACTCCCCGCTTTGTGTTCATTTCCTAAGCGAGCGCACTCAGCTTCTTCAGCAGCAATATCAGCATCAATTTGCTCTTTATTGGCGTAGTAGTAAGCTAATGCTGCATGAACTTGTGCTAAATTTAAGTGGGGAATTTCTGCAATAATTTCTTCTGGTTTCATCCCCATTTTGTACCAAACAGCGATTCGTTGAACTGTTATTCTAGTTCCTGCTATGCGGGGGCGATTTCCACAGGTTTCTGGTGTGGAAATGATGAGAGTGCCAATATCAGTTAAAGTTGGCATAGGTGAATCTGGGGTTAAAAATTAGAGTTTAATTCTAGCATAAATTATTAACATTGCTCGATCGGGCTGCGACTAAAGAAACCGGGTTTTTGGCCGAATCTGCGGGTGAAAGCGAAGTATTTTTGTCAAAAACCCGGTTTCTGAACCCCAAACAGTCTGTGTTGG
This sequence comes from Microcoleus sp. B5-D4, assembly GCF_036705145.1. Taxonomy (NCBI): domain Bacteria; kingdom Bacillati; phylum Cyanobacteriota; class Cyanophyceae; order Oscillatoriales; family Microcoleaceae; genus Microcoleus; species Microcoleus sp. B5-D4. The sequence continues at coordinate 53,011 of NZ_JAUBTV010000041.1, forward strand.
CCAATTGCTATGACCCGAATTTCGCGAGTCTATTGCTTGAAGAGTGATATCAAGGTGTAACAGATATTGAAATGACTAAAAGCAGATAATTTCGTAAACAAAAGTTCGAGAAAAAAGACTTGACAAAGGGCTGAAATCGCTATAGGTTACAGCTTACAGCTCTTGATGCGAGAGAAGAACACCAAACCACCCACCCAACCCCCCCACCACCACCCACAGGGAGGTGGCCTGCAGGTGCTTGCTTATTCCAGGTTAGGTTACTTTTGTCCAACCACTGTCCTCCTTTTCGCCAACCGACACGATCGTCCAGCTTGCATTCAGTCTCATAATCAACTTTACCGCCTATTTCTAACCAGATTTTTTTCTGGACGCTAAACCCAAAACGACCCTGACTGTATTTTACCCACAATTGGTCGATCGTCCGCAAATCATCGCAAGGAAAATTCTCGATCGATTCCTTTGTGAACCAACCTTCCTTCTCCTGTCTAGCAGCTTTTAGCATCACCTTGAGTGTTTCCTCATCCGCTTCTTTCCACTTCCCCGCCGCCAATAAATCCCGCAGGCGAGTATAATCAACACCCCGCGCCGATTTAAGCTGTACCGAAACACTGGCAACCGTTGACGGAATCGGTTCCCGCAGATAACCCAACCAATCTTGCATCGACTGCGGCCGCTTTTCCGGTTCGGATGCCATCCCTTTTTCTATTGCTAAACTCACCCAATCTTTCACCCCAAAATCCTTCGCAGGTGGCAACGCTGCATTTCTAAAATGCCGATTGAGGGAAGCTGTTGGCACTTTTCCCGTTACCGCATAATATAAAGATGCAGCTAAAGCATAAATATCAACCGTTGGTTTACCACTACCTTCGATATGCTGTTCCCAAGGAGCAAAAGCAGGGTTATGAGGATGTCTGCTACTAATAATAGTTGGCATTAATTCACTCGCTAGCCCAAAATCAATTAATACCGCTTGCCCGTTGGAACGCAACATAATATTACCTGGATGGGCATCTCGATGGACTATTCCGGCTTGGTGAACATCACTTAATGCTTCTCCAATTTGGCGGATAATTGCCACTGCTTCCGTATCCGGGAGTCGCCCCTGTTGCTGTACGGCATTAAATAAACTTTGCCCGACAATTAAATCCATTACCAAACAGTGAAGGCCTTTTTCCTCAAACAAATCGCTGACGCGGACAATTCCAGGATGCGCGTTTTGGCAAAATTTTGCTAAGATTTGCCCTTCGCGGATAAATCGGCGCACAAAGTTGGCGTATTCCGGGTCATTTTGCAAACTTAGATTCGGCGTTTTGAGGACAACTTGATAGTTAAGTTGCAAGTGTGTGGCCTTGTAAGTGATGCCAAATCCCCCCATTCCGAGGATAGTGTCGATGCGGTAGGGGCGAGTTCTCAGAATTTGTCCGGGTGTCCACAGCATGGCAGGTTGTTTAAATTCTCTTTAATTGCTAATTATGATAAACTGTGTCGCCTTTAAAAAGCAATGAAAAGGAAGCATTCTCAGGATTTACGCACTCCGATTCAAGAAACCGGGTTTTTAGAGAATCTCTCGGTGACAATGCGTCTTACCGTAAAAACCAGGTTTATGGACTAAAGTCCTTACTACAAACAAAAATATGTTTTTCAATTCAAGCAGTTGTTTTAACTCGATGCAACGGAAAGAAAACAGCCGGCGATACGCCGAAAAAATCTGCAAGTTTTTGTATGTGCTCGGTTGTAAGTTGGCGCTTTTCACGGAGGATATCTGAGACAATAGACTCGGTTTTAAAAATAGGAACGAGGTCTTTTTGTCTGAGTTCAAATTCTTCGATTAAAGCCTTTAAGAGTTCTACTCCGTAAATGTCAGGTATGGGTTCTAAAGTTTGCTCGTACTCATAAACCATAGTTCCTAGTACATGGAGGTAGTCGCGTTCGTCTGGAGTCAGTGCGCCTTTGTCCAACAAAGAATCGATCGCTTCTTGAGTTGCAATTAATTCCTCCTCAGCAGTTATTGGTCGGGGAGGAAATGTTTTGAGTAGTTCGATATAAGCGCTAGAGTTGTTCATGTGAGTATCCTATATTAAAAAAAGACAGGAATTACGCATCTCCTCAATATATGTATGGTGTGAATGTAGGGGCAACCACGGGGAATTGCCCCTATCACTAGGATTATTGCGTAAGTTTTAAAATGATGAAATTATCATTCATACCACGAGTCTTTTTTCCATTTATCTTCGTCATATTCTTCATGAGTAAGTACAGCTCGAATAAAAATTTTTTTAGGCCGAGATTCATAATCTATAAAGGTAATCAGTCTGTAGTTATTACCTCTGATGTTAAAAACAGTAAAGTTTCCAACTATATCTGCTGATGAGAAAACGGCTTTCACTTCAGCTAGGTTAGACCACAGGGCTATTGTCGCTTTTTTGTACCAAGATCGCAGGCTTGTTTTAGCGTCAGGATACTTTTCCCAGAATTCTTTGAGTCTAGATTCAGAAATAACGTGCATACAGTTCCTCAATCATAAACAAATTTACCCATCTAATCTATAAGACTCCCTCTAAAATTGTATTCATATTATCTTAGCAAATTGCGAAGTGATTTGTCAACTGCGAATTTGTTTTACCGATCGCAGTACAATCGATCGATATAGCATCTGAGGAATCTCCCCATGTCAGAACAGTTTTCCACTGAGATTAGCGATCGCATCTGTACTCACATGAACGAAGACCACGCTAGCGCTGTCGTGCTATATGCTCAAGCATTTGGCGACCAACCGCAGGCAACAGAAGCTCAAATGCTCGCTATTGATGCCAACGGCATGGATTTAACCGCTAAAGTCAACGACGAAACAGTGCCCGTCAGAGTAAATTTCGATCGCACTTTAAAAGACGCCGAAGATGCTCACCACACTCTGATTGAAATGGTGAAACAAGCTCGAAAAGTTGCTAAGTAGCCAAATGCTCACGATTCTGTTATAATTTTAACGTTCGCAGTACGGACTTTAGTGCGGCTAAATAGTTGTTAAGGACTAAAGTCCTTACTACTAACCTTTAGTTCGGTTAAATCCTTTTTAAGGACTAAAGTCCTAACTGCAAACAAAATATTTAATAAGGTTAAATATATATTTAAGATATCCAATAAAATGACAGAAAATTACCCAAACCCCAAAGAATTAGATGTCGTCAAGGGCAGTAAAAATAACCATTTCGAGGCACTGGTAAAGCGACTAGATTTGATGATTCGCGCCCGCTATTCGCTGCTGTACATTGTCGGCGCGGAGGAGGAACCGGTCGAGGCTGTAATTGCCCAAGTAGCGCTGCAAGTAACTCCCGCGCGCCGGGTGTTGTTCTGGGATCTTGTGCGGGGCTGGGAGGATAACGGTTCTGGGAAAGGTTCGGTAATGGCGGCGCTCGATCGCGTCAGCAAAACTGCTGTTGAAGAATATACCATATTTGTACTGCGGGATTTGCACCCTATTTTGAAATATCCATACAGCGAAAAAAGCGCGGCGGTAGTGCGAGAATTGCGGAATTTAACGCGAGAATTGAAGCGCAGCAAAAAAACTATAGTTCTTACTTCTCACACGCTGGAATTGCCGGAGGAATTGAAAGAAGAAGTCACAGTAATTGATTTTCCTTTGCCCAACGTCCAAGAAATCGACAGTTTAATTTCCCACGTTGTAGAAAAACCGCAACAGTTACAAGTTAGCGGTTTAGCAAGGGAACAATTGGTTAAAGCTTGTCAGGGTTTGAGCCGCGCTAGAATCGGGCGGGTTTTGGCTAAAGCTTTGGCCGCCAAACAGCAAATTAACGAGTCAGATATTGACGGAGTTTTGGAGGAAAAACAGCAAGCAATTCGCCAAACGGGCATTTTGGAGTTTTTTAACTCCAGAGAATCCCTAAAAAGTGTGGGCGGCTTGGAGAATTTAAAACAGTGGGTAAAAATGCGGCAAGATGCTTTTACTGACGAAGCGCGTCGCTACGGTATACCGAATCCGAAAGGAGTTTTGTTAGTAGGAATTCAAGGCACTGGCAAATCTTTATCTGCAAAAACTATTGCTTACGAATGGCGTTTGCCGCTGCTACGATTGGATACTGGGAGATTGTTTGGCGGCGTGGTCGGGGAAAGCGAAAGCCGCGTCAGGCAAATGATACAATTAGCAGAGGCGATCGCACCTTGCGTTTTGTGGATCGATGAAATAGATAAAGCCTTCGGCAACATTATCAGCGGCAGCGACGGCGATTCGGGAACTTCGCGCCGGGTATTCGGCAGTTTGATCACTTGGATGCAGGAAAAAACCAGCCCGGTGTTTATTGTCGCAACTGCTAATAACGTGCGAATTTTGCCGGCAGAGTTGCTGAGAAAGGGCAGATTTGATGAAATTTTCTTTTTGAATTTGCCCTCAGAATCGGAACGGCAAGATATTTTTAAAGTGCATTTGCAGCGTTTGCGACCGACTAGATTGCGCGAGTTTGATTTGGGGGTTTTGGCGAAGTGCGCTGAGAATTTTAGCGGTGCAGAAATTGAACAAGTGGTAATAGATGGATTGTACCGGGCTTTTGGCACTTTTGTCAACGGACAGCGCCGCGATTTGATGACGGAGGATATTTTGAGGTCGATCGAGGATACTGTACCTCTAGCTGCGATCGCGCGATCGCAAATCGAAGATTTGAAGCGCTGGGCGGCGGAAGCGGGCGCGAGAACAGCTTCTAACGATACTCACTTAATTGATGAATTGAAACGCTACAGCCAGCGGCGAAGGGATGCGATCGACAATTAAGGATCGCGAATTAAATAACTTACAATTTTTATTGTTATTGTGGGATGGGCGTCCCGCCCGTCCAAAAAAGACGGGCGGGACGCCCATCCCACTTTCCCGAGTGGAAGTTATTTAATTCTCATTCCTAAACCAGTTTGTAGGGTGCGTCAGTTAATGTTTAATTAATTATCGGAAAAATCCCATCTGACGCACCTTTACACATCGCATGGTGCGTCAGTTTATGGCTGATTAATTCTCCCAAATATTTCCCGTTCTGACGCACCCTACTACTACAAACCCAGCTTAAAAACATCAGCAAGAATACCATTTTCCTCAACCATTCTCCCCGCATCCGGCGAATCGTAAACCACTAACAGCGAATTCTGCCCGTCCAAATATGGAAACAGGCTCAATCCCTCAGCATTGTCCGTACCAACCTTAAAAGGCAAGTCAAACAATACCTCCAAATCTCCCCCATCTTGCCCAGTAATACTGTCGCCCGATCGCCCTAAAATCCCCTTCAACCGAAAAACCCTCGTCGCCCCAGATAAAGTCATCGTCGGCCCGGCTAAAACAATCAAATCTTTTCCGTCCCAGCACAATTCTCGCACGCCCAAACCGTTCAAATCAACAAAATGTTTGTTGTACAATTTCCCTCCTTTCCCAATTTCCTTAAGCCTTAAAACTCCCGCTTGGGCCTCTTCAACTTCTATTTCTAAAATTATCGCCCAGCCCCGCAGCACCGGCCCCCGCAAACCGAGCAAAATGCGATCGCCCCGCACAGCCAACCCTTCAATATCAAAGCCATTTTCTTTACTCGGAATCGGCACAGATAAATACAAGCCGAGGTGGCTGTCATCTTTGAGCGCGTCTGTCAGCAAATTCCCCGTTTTTGTCCGCTGAAGACATCCCGCTTTCAGTTTGGTTTCAGGATTGTCTGAATGGGAAATTGACTCGCACAAAATCCCGTCTTTCATAGGAATCCGCGCCAGCAAATAGCGGTTGACCTCAGTCTCGATTTGTGCTAATCTTTCAATGTCTTTGTCTGCGTCTTTGCCTTTAGCTTTCTTGCGTTTTGTGCTGTGAGAACCGACCAACCAAAGATAATCCCTGCTGAAATCCATTCCTTCGATATCGATTTCGCATTTTCCAGGTAGATCGATAAAATCTGCGATCGCAAATCTTTGATGTTCTCCAAAAATATGAGGCGCGACAGGCGACAAACGCTCGAGGGAAGTCGTTTCATCGGAACCCACCCACAAATTGCCATCGGGAGTTAAAGCAACAGCGGATAAGTCTGTAATAATATCAGCGGCTTCGCTGTTGAATTGCAGCAGCAGCCGACCGAGCAAAAAAGATTCTGGCATAATTATTAGCACTAAAACTATTCTTAGGGTAAGTCATTATAGCTAAACCTGCTTGAAACTGAGATATTGCCACAGGTGTAATAGTCCGCCGGGAATTAATTCCCCGTCTCAAAGCTTGCATTCGGTTAAAACTGAGATGTTGCACCATTCTCAATAAAGCTTTTATGGGCGGGCTAGAAGCCCAACCCCTACTCCCCACAAGAAAATTTAATTTTTGTGGAACAGGCATCTTGCCTGTTCATGACAGAGGTGCAAAAAGAAAATCCATCTGTTGTGGAACAGGCATCTTGCCTGTTCATGACAGAGGTGCAAAAAGAAAATCCATCTGTCGTGGAACAGGCATCTTGCCTGTTGCTGACAATGGTGCAAGATTTGAGTTAAAACCGGCTGAAAATTAAAACAGACAACTAAAACAGATATCCTCCTCAAGCCTCATACCAAGAACTTCCGTTTTGAGATAAGGATTTTTAACCCCTAGCGGGCCAAACCGCAGCCGGCGGTAATTATTCCGCAAACCGAACCTCCACAGACGGATAACACCCTAATGGAAGCATTAACATCGTCGTTACCTTTCGTTACGATAAGGAGACAGAGAGAAAAACCTCTCCTTCGTAAAATCAGAGGTAGCCATTATGAACGGTACATTTCGCGTCGGCAACCTGTTTGGGATTCCCTTCTTTGTCAACGCATCTTGGTTTTTAGTTCTGGGTTTAGTAACCTGGCAGTACGGCGGCGCACTAGCTGCCCTGTTTCCCACATTGGGCCCCGTAGCGCCCTGGATGCTGGGATTATTCACAGCCTTACTGTTATTTGCTTCCGTCTTAGCCCACGAATTAGGACACAGTTGGGTAGCCATTAAACAGGGAATTGGCGTGAAATCGATTTCGCTATTTCTGTTTGGCGGACTGGCTAATTTAGAAAGAGAATCCAAAACCCCAGCCGAAGCATTTTGGGTAGCAATTGCAGGCCCGTTGGTTAGCTTATTTTTATCCGGTTTGTTAACAGCGATCGGCATCGGTGCTGGTCTCACAGGCCCCGCAGGCGCCATCGTCGGACTTTTAGCTTCGATCAACTTAGTTTTAGCCTTATTTAACTTAATTCCCGGTTTGCCCCTCGACGGCGGCAACATCCTCAAAGCAATTGTCTGGAAAATTACTGGCAACCCTTACAAAGGTGTAATTTTTGCTAGCCGCGTCGGTCAAATAATTGGTTGGATTGCCATTGCTACAGGCGTATTCGGCAATATTTGGAATCTAGTAATCGGTTGGTTCTTACTGCAAAATGCCGGTCAATCGGCACAATATGCCACAGTCCAAAATCAACTGGCAGGTTTGACAGCCGCAGATGCTGTGACTCCCGAAAGCCCGATCGTCTCCCAAGACTTGTCCCTCAGAGAATTTGCCAACAACTACGTGATCGGTAGCACTCAAACCTGGCGCAGGTTCCTGGCAACAGATGATGCCGGACAATTGGTAGGGGCGATCGACCTTGATGACCTCAAAACCATTCCTACCGGACGCTGGCCCGAAGTTTTAGTGAAAGAACTCCTGAAGCCGATCGAATTTTCCACAACCGTCAAACCCGAATTATCCCTCCTCGAAGTCGTCACCCTTCTGGAACAGCTAAAAGTACAAGAACTACCCGTCATTCGCGAAAATGGTGTCCTTGTCGGACTTGTAGAAAAAGCTGAAATTGCCCGCCTGCTACAAAGACGAGCCGAAGCGAACCCTGCTTAATATCCTCAGATACTTGACAAATAACAGTTAACCCCCTCGATTTCCCTTACCAAAAGGGCGATCGGGGGGGTTAACTCTAGCCTCAAAAAAGTAAAGTCAAACACAAATAGTCCGGGACGAAACTGTCACAATATTTAAATATTTTTTGAGGTATGTTCTTGAGTCCAGGACTGACTAAGGATCGCGAATTAAATAACTTACAAATTTAATTGTTATTGTGGGATGGGCGTCCCGCCCGTCCAAAAAAGACGGGCGGGAC
>NZ_JAUBTV010000042.1:0-60912 GCF_036705145.1 Microcoleus sp. B5-D4
TCATTATTATCTCCGATGATTCACTTTTACTTCCTCAATCCGCGTATGTGCCAGTTGGGGGTGCGGAATGTGGGTTAGATCCCGATTCAGTGCGCGTTGCCGAATTTCCTTCTGCTAGATCAATCAAAAAACACTGATTTGTCCGGCGTTGGTCGAGCACCCTTTTGAAAGCGTTCCCAAGACTGCTTTAACTGAGCCGGCGCCGGATATTCTTTATCGTAAACCACCAGCACATTCGTCAAATTCCGTCCCGGTGGCAATAAAATCTGCCCCTGATGAGCCAAACCCACCGAAGCGCCCCCGTCCAAATTCATCGCTTCAAAACAGCCGATTGCCTGCATAACTTTAGCTTCTGCTTCCAAAGACAAACTATCAAGAAAAGTCACCAAAAATAACTTATCTCTCGAAGCCGGAAAGCCGATCGCCGTTCTCGAACCCACGCCCAAAACACCAGCATCTTTAAAACCTTCCGACAAAGGAGACAGCCAAACTTTCCCCGCTTTAACCAATCTCGGCCCGCAAGTCAGAGAAAACCAATGTTGACTCCAATCCGGCTTACCTTCAATCCTAGCCGTCACCATTTCCAATTGATTTCCGGCTTTAATTCCCAAAGTCGTGCCGTAATTTTCCCATCGGCTGTATTTCTGAAACTTACCCGCCGCCACCATATTTCCCAGCACAGATTTCTGCTCATCTTTACCAAAAAAAGTCCCGTTAGCAACAACAGCAGCCCGGTAACGCGACACCATATTTTCAAAAGGTTCGTCGCCCCGCGTGACTTTAGAAGTATTTGCAAAGTCTGCATTATTAGCTAACCCAATTGTGAGATAAATTTCGGGGTCTGCGAGGTCAATAGTTGTGAGATAAAAACTTGCGCCAGCTACATTTTGGCTGCTGACTTGTACGGGTTTTGCTTGCTTAGCAGAACGTTTGATAATTTGAGGTTGAGACGGTTGCGTGACCGGAGAATTTTCGGGCGATTTTACAATAGGATTACTCGGCAGAGGTTGATTGGTTTTTGCCCATTTTACAATGGGATTGGTAGGGAGAGGTTGAGGAGTTTGATTTGATTGTATACTTGATAAAAAAGCGAGTGACTTTTGCCACAGTTGAGCCGCCAGAGTCAAGAAAGTATCTCGGTTTTGGGCGATCGCAAAATAGTCAGCCGCAACCCGCGCCAAAGCTATACCCGTTAAAAATAAAAAAGTGCGCCGCAGCATCGGGCGACAACCTTCAGACTGTTTGCGTTTAGACATAAAAAATCTCAGCTAGGATAGCGAACAGATACATTTAACCCGGTAAATTCAGGACTAAGCCAGAATTTGCCGTGTATGGCAAGATAGAGAAAGCTGCAAGCTTTTCTATCAGGGAGGTATCTCTCAAAGCTTTCAATAAAATATTGCAAGCGCCATTGAAATCTCTGTCCAGAGTGTGTCCGCATTCTGGACATTTAAAGATTTTAGACCCGTTTAATTTAGTGTGGATATGTCCACACTTTGAGCAAGTTTTCGATGTGTACTCTTCTGTTACGTCTACTACAAAGCCCCCATGTTTAGCGGCTTGATGCTTCAACATTTGTTTAAAACGATAATGACTCAAAGTTACCATCGCTCTAGCTGTTTTAGTTGCCAGTCTGCGCTTGCCTTTCTTGACCATTTGTTGCGTTTCAAAGGTCGGCAACAAAATTAATTTGTATTTGACTGTCAAATGTTTAGCAGCTTTTTTGTGCAATTCATTGACTAAGTTTTTAATCTTAATCCGAATTTTTGCTGCTGACTTTCTCAAGCAATACCTCAACCGCTTGAGTTGCCTTCCTTTGCTCAACCCTATACGTGACATTAATTTGTCTAGATGTCTTGCCAGTCGATAGATACGACCGATATCATTCTTTCCTATTTCGATAAATTCACTGCCGTCAAAGCCAGTAATAAAAGTTCTCACGCCGGGGTCTAAAGCAATAGCTAAATCGCTTTTAATCGCTTCTATTTTAGGTGCATCAACAGCATAGCAAATAAACCATTGCCCGTCGCTCAAGCTTAGTGTTGGTTCGTGTTGCATTTCTTCAAAAATAGGCTCCGATGCTTTAAAGCTTAACCCCTTAGTAGACAGCGGATAAAAAGTCCCGGATTTCCAATTACACTTTTGGAACCTGATAGTCTGAGATGCGTCGAAACGGCTTCTAAACTTTGCTATTCCTTTTGACTTCTTAGCTGCTTTATGTGCTTCAAAAGCTTGAAATACTGCCATTTGTCGCGGGTTGTAAGGTTGCTCTGATACCCAAGCAGGAGCCAAGTCCATTACTTTTTTTCTTAAGTCGTACTTGCCAATTCTTTCGTTTTTAACAATAGCAATTGCTTGGTTGTAACACCATCTACTTGCTGCAATCCAAGTCCTCCATTTCGCTGCTAGCCCGATTTCCGGGTAAACTCGGATCTTCTTTGATAGCAGATTTGTATTTTCGGAGTCCGTAGAGTCGGCAACTGAAGACGTGGATGATGGCAAGGATATCTTCAACCATTTCTCGCTCTGGAGACAATTCACTTCTACTGAGAACCATGAGTTCGCAATCGTTCTGCTCGCAGATCCATTTGATGAGGTCGCCACCAAACCGGCACAGTCTGTCTTGGTGTCCGACCACAACTGTTGAGATAGATCCTGACATGATTTGTCCCAAAAGGGCAAGCAGTGATTTTCTTTTGAAGTTGAGTCCGCCTCCGATATCTTTGAAGACTTTAGCTTGCGGGTAGAGACTTTGGAGGTAGCCAACTTGTCTTTCGAGGTCTTCTCGCTGTTTGTAGCTGCTGACTCTGGCATAGATAGCTGTGACTCGGTTGTGTTTTGTTCCGAGAACGCTGTCAATGTCGTAGCGGCGCTGGTTGGAGGGAGTTCTGATTGCTGATATTTTGTCGGCAAGCTCCCAGTTTCTAAGCGTTTTTTCTGAGACTTGCAGGATTTTGCAAGCTTCTCGCGGTGTGACATATTTGGTCATCGGTGGCGGTAGAATGTTCTTAATCTAAGTTACCACCATCTACCAGCATTTACCGGAAAATTCCGGAAAATTATTTATTTCACATTAACAGTTTTCTATGGCTGTGACTATAGCGGTTCTCGGAAAGATGAGGTATTCACCAATTAATTAAAAATTCCCCAATCCCCCAATCTAAAATCTAAAATCTAAAATCTAAAATCTAAACTTGTACCTCATCTATCTGAGAAAGGCTATATAATGGGCGATCGCCTGAATTCTGAAACTACCAGTAGCAAGGTGCGCGCTTACGCACCTTGCTACTAATTCAAAACTCACAACTATTTGCCTAGCCGGTATTCCGCATCCCCGCAGCAATTCCATTAATCGTCAGCAGAGCTCCCCGCAACAATTCACCCTTGCTGTAACGCGAGTGAATCACCCCCGGAACCCCGCCACTACCGTGCTGCCGCAAGCGTTTCAGCAACGAAACCTGCAACAAACCCAAAGGCACAATCGTCGCATTTCGCAACTGCACCGATCGCTGCAGCGATGGATCTTCGTCCAACAAACGTTGGTGTCCGGTAATCGTTAAAACCAAATCGCGAATCAAGTGAAATTCGGTCGCAATTTGATCGAATAAAGCCTTAAAACGCTCCTTATCAGCAGGCAAAGCTAACTCCTGCACGTAGTGTTCTGCAATCTGCAAATCCACCTTCGATAAAGTCATTTCCACCTTAGAAATTACCATTCTAAAAAACGGCCATTTCAAGTAGAAATACTGCAAAAGTTTCATGTGTTCTTCCGGTTCCTCTAGCAAAAACTCTTGCAAAGCTGTACCGACACCGTACCAAGAAGGAAGTAAAAAGCGGCTTTGAGTCCAGCTAAACACCCACGGAATTGCTCGCAAACCGCTGATGTCTTTTTTGCCACCGCGACGGGCCGGGCGAGAACTAATTTGCAACTGGCTGATTTCTTGAATCGGGGTAACTTGGTGGAAGAAATCGACTAAATCCGGCTGTTCGTAGATTAAATGGCGGTAGTGCGATCGCGATCGCGCCGATAACTCCTCCATAATCTCATTCCAAGGGTCGATGCCATCAAAACCAGTGTGCAGCAAACTCGCTTGAATTACCGCCGCCGCCACAGTTTCCAAATTGTAAAGCGCCAACTCCGGCAAAGAATATTTAGAAGCCAAAACCTCGCCTTGTTCGGTAATCTTAATTCGCCCGCTAATACTCTTTCCAGGCTGAGCCAAAATTGCCTTGTAAGCAGGCCCGCCGCCGCGCCCTACCGAACCGCCTCTGCCGTGAAAAATCCGCAACTCTACATTGTATTTTTCCGCAACCATTTGCAAAGCCTTTTGAGCTTTGTGAATTTCCCAATTGCTGCTGAGGAAACCCGAATCTTTATTGCTGTCGGAATATCCCAGCATCACCTCTTGCAATTTAATAATTTCGATTGGGCATTTGAGATTTTCTGCGTTTTTTTCCGCTACTTCCTGCGCGTATCCTCCTGTTAGCAAAGCCCGATAAAGCGGCAGTTCAAAGATTTGCTGCATAACTTCCGGCGCTTTTTTCAAATCTTCCACCGTTTCAAACAGGGGAACTACTTGAATGTTGCTAATTCCTGTCGCCGGATCGTAAAGTCCGGCTTCTTTTGCTAACAGCAAAACGGCCAGTAAATCGCTGACATCGTGGCTCATGCTAATCACGTAAGTTTCGCAAATTTCCGGGCCAAACTCCTGCTGCATTTGCCGCAATATTCGGAAGGTATTGATCGTCTCGCAAGTTTTGGGAGAAAATGGCAATTCTGCTGGAATTAAAGGGCGGCGAGTTTGCAGTTCCGTTGCCAGCCAAATAATTCGATCGCATTCCGACATTTGATTGTAAGGCTTGGGCAAAATTTGCAAGTATTCAGCAATTTCGCTCAAAGCCTCGGAGTGTACTGTTGACTCTTGGCGGATATCTAGGTAAGCCAAATTAAATCCGTAAATTTCTACTTGGCACAGCAGATTTTCCAAGTCCCGACAGCTCAAACCTGTTTCCACTAAATTGTGCTCGATGAGCTGCAGCTCGGTCAAAAACTCAGCGCCCGATCGATAAAGGCCCGTCATTCCGGGATGTTCTGACAAAGCTTCGCGCTCCCGCTGCAACTCGTCTCCTTTGTAGAGCCGCCAATTGCGATCGCGCGTATTTTCCAGTCGCTGCTGCACGTAGGCCAGCTTCAACCGATAGGGTTCTTGCCGATAGCGAATCGCCCACTGCTCGTAAACATCCGGGAATTCCGATTTGTCGCGATCGAGAGATTCCAGCAATTCCGGCAGCACGTCGCTCCAGTGCAGCGACAAACTCAAAAGTTCGTTCAGCCGTTTCACCGCGCTGATGTACTTCTCTAGCACTAAGTGGCGCTGATAGCAAGCCGTTTGCCAAGTAACTTTCGGAGTCACAGAAGGATTGCCGTCCCTGTCCGATCCCACCCAAGAACCGAACTTGCAAAAATTGTAACTAGGCGGTTTCAGATAAGGGTAAGAAGCGTGCAGAGCTTGCTTGAGGCGGTGGTAGAGTTCGGGAATAGCATCAAACAGAACTTCCTCGAAGTAGTGGAGAGTGTATTCCACTTCGTCAAGTACAGTCGGCTTGAACTGGTGCAGTTCGTCAGTGCGCCACCAGAGACGAATTTCTTCCATCAGTTGCTCTTGGAGAGCCGCCGCTTCCCAGCAAGACACCGGGTAGGGGCTTGGAGAGTCGGCCCCGATCACCTGAAATTTCTCGTCAACTTGGTCTAGCTGTTGGAGAATCTTCGCCATTCGTCGCTGCTTGGTGCGGATCGTGTGGCGAACAATTTCCGTCGGGTGAGCGGTGAATACCAAGCGGATGTCTAACTGATCGATCAAGCGCTGGATTTGCTGGCTGGGCACGTTCAAGCGCAGCAGCATCGGGAACAGTTGGTGAAAAGTGCCGGCATCTCGGGCGATCGTCTCGCCGCTGTCTGCACCGCGAGGAGCCATTTGGGCTGGGACTGGGCCTTCCCGGTGGCGCGGGCGATCGGGGGCATCAGTTGCTTGTCCTGGCAGCTTAGAAAACATCCGCCCACCAGCATCGTTGCTGCTAGCGTAAGCTAGCTGTTGGTCTCGCTGTTCGTAGTGCTGTTCGACAATGTTGATCAACTGAAAATACAGTGCAAAAGCCCTAGCGGCACGGATGGCGGCGTTGAGGTCGAGCTTTTCGATTAGCTGTACGACATTCGACTCGCGAAAGTGAGTGGCTTGTCCCTCGGCGGAATTGACTGATCGCATTTGTTGGAGCAAATCCACCAATTCCTGTCCGCACTCCTGTCGCAGCACCGATTCCCACAAGTCCTCTACAACTTTGAGGCGATTTCGCAGAAACAGGTCTGATTTTGAGTAAGCGGGAGAATGGGAAATAGATGTTGCATCAATAGCCTGTTCTGAAGACTGGAGGACTGAACTCATCGGGCTGTTCCTCAATAGCTGCGGGTGTCTGTGAAAATTGTATGGTTTAGTTTCGCCTAAAACACTTTTGTTTGCAGTCAAATCTGAGACAACTTATTGCAACGTAGAAAGTAGAAGGCACTTATGTACAAATTATAAGGAAAGATTAATTCTCAAACCACAGATTGTACCTATTGTCAAGCTTTCAGATCACTTGACTTGCGATTTGAGATTTTAGACGATCGGCGTGAGACGATCGGCCAGAAGTGAGTTGAGTCGCGCCAAGTCGAACAATTTGAGATTTACTCCAAAGAAGAATCTGGGAAGTTGAACTAGGGTCGAAAATTTTTATCTGTCCCCGACTCCTGTCGCGGGCTGGTATCCGTTTTTGGGCAGGGTCAATCGATTTGAGATTTGAGATTTTCGATTGACTTGCGCGAGATAAATGCTCTTTCTTGAGGATTTTCGATTTGAGATTTGGGATTGATTCCACGGATAAATCACGTGGCGGGTACCACCTTTGAAATTCCTGGTCACAAAATTTAACTTCTAGCTGCAGCATCCTTCCTTGGGCTTTCTAATCCTGTGATTGAGGAAAGTTGAGTACGGGAAGGCGCGAACCCCGAAAGACTTCTTCGCTTTCAACGCCGATCGACGCAACAAACTCAGCAGCAGCTTTAGCCACCACCAACCCGCCCAGCATGGGTAAGGCGACCAAGCTCAATAAAATGTCTGAGGGAACTGGCAACTTTGGACTGTTAGGTGTTTGAGTTTTGAGCAAGTCTTGGTTTTCCGACGGCATAAATTCCTCCTGTGTCAATCCGTAATCCTCAGTTTACAGGGCAAATAATCATCTTGACCGCTGTTTTCTGACTAATAACTTCTGAGATCAAAATGTGACATCCGACGAAAGATATCCTGCAAGCGATCGTCCCCCCGTAGACAAGTCTATAAATATCTTGTCGCGAGATCATAAGCTCGCACTCGGAAAAAACGCTTTGTATAAAATCGGGATACTCCCCGAAGGCGCTCGTGGGACTCTCTCCGCGGAGCATGGCGAAACCCCAGCACTACAGTCAGAAAATAATAGACATTTCCCGAAAAGCCAGTCTTGAACAGGCATTCTGCCTGTTCCACAAGAATTATGAGAGAGGTTTAATTATTATTCGGATGCAAACGGAAACGATATGACTAATGACGAATAACTTCTTGCTTGGCTTAATTTGGACTTATCTGTGCCAAAATGTCGAGGTATTATCAAAAAAATATTCCCCAACGACTCGAAGCCGAGGGGATACAAGGCAAGACACTAAGTCCAGCATGGCTTAAACCAGACAAAACGGTGAGGCTCGGCAAATCAAATAATTGTCTGTAAAATCTGTAACTGTGCTATTTCTAGAAAACAAAACCAGCTTTGGCAAAATTTAGAGTTTCATGTTGAATGCGAACGGGAGCATATTGGCAGACAATCGATCGAGCGCCTCGCAGTGGGCCGGGGAAGCTTTAGGGCTTCCCGAAGTTCAAGTACAAGCGCGTTTGCGGGGAAATCACCTGCACATTTTGTGCGAAGCAGCGCAGTGTCCGTCTCAAGAATTGGTGACGGCGAGATTTACCAACGCCCTCGAACACACTGATTTAACGCAACTGCTGCCCGATCGACCTAAAATTTACCAGTTGTTTCTGTGCGGCCGCAAAATCGGTTCCCGACAAAATGACTGGACAGTCCGGCTCGATTGCAGCAGTCCCAAGCGACAGCAACAGCCACAGCAACCGGAACCAAAAGTTGCCGAAGTGCCCCCGCCAGCGAGTTCCCCCGACGAACCGCCAGCAAGCCCTAAAAGAGGCGGATTTTTCGGCAAATTTAAGAATGACAACCAGAAACTCAAACAGACACCAAAACCAGTAGAAACAGCAGCCCACCCGCCGCAAGTACGGGAAGAACTGGATTTTGACGCCGACAGTCTGCCCATCGCCTCCCGCATTGAATACCCAGAAGCTTTTGAAACTTCCCCCGTGACGATCGACACTTCGGCTGCTGCGACGCGGGAAGCTTTTAGTTCCGCCGTTCCCCCGCAGCAGAAAGCCAACCGTGGCGCAGTGGCTTTGATTCAATCCCCCCAAGCTGACTCAGGCGAGGGCGATCCTGATGGAACATTAACGGTTTCGCCGGAAACCTTGGCGCGCCGGGGCTATCCAGATGCGATCGCCAGCTATCTCAGCGAAATCCTAGGGCCGATGGGAGTTTCGGTGAAAGTAAGCATTCGCGAAAAAGAACTCAAAACCAGCCGAGAAACCCTGCCGGTGAATGGGCCGGAAAATATCAAGCCCAAGGAACGCCGACTGCTGGTGCTGTGCGAGTCAGCTTACAGCCCAGACCCCTCATTGCTGGCCGAACCCATCGCCGGCAGGCTACGGAAACTGCAACTAGAGGATTTCCGGGAAGCCGTGATCGCCAGCCAAGTCAGCGGCGAAGCGAAGCCGGACTGGCTGCTGCGAGTGGATTTGACTTCGCCGGACAAAATTCTTAAGGAATGGGCCAGGTGGGGAGACGTACAGTCGATCGCCAAACTGCTAAATCAACACTTGGCTGCATCGAGAGTCGAAGTGCGAGCTACCCTCAAAGAAGCAACCCTCCATCTGTTTTGCAGCAAAACTGCCAAAAAAGGACAAAAGCCTAAAAGGCAAGAATACCCCGACAAGCAGCAAACCACCGACGCGATCGCCCCTTTGTTAGCCTCCTTTGCACCCCAAGGCATCCGCGCAGCTACAATCTACGGCGTAGAACCAGCCAAGGACTCTCAGGCGGCGCCGGAGTCCCCCGTGTGGATAGACTGGGTAGACTTGCCAGCAGCCCACCACCCCGACTTGGCTGCGAACGCTAGAACGCTGGCGATCGAGGGCGACCAATTGGCTTTGACTTTTTTATTGAACAGGTTGCTCAACCCCAATCTCAGACGCAAGCTGGAAACAGGAGGGATTCGGGCTGTCGTGCTGCAAAAAGCCAACGTGCTGCACGTCATGACAGAAGCTCTGACTTGCCCTTCTCAGTCGAAGATAGGCCAGCCGGTGGTCAAATTTTTGCGACAGTTACAAATTCCGGGAGTGGCTGGGGTGCGAGTCTACGGACGGCGCGCCGGCCAGAAACTGCCTCTGTGGCGCTACGCAATCGACCTCAGAACGGCTGTTGACGAGGAATCAGCGACGGCACCCGCACCGGTTCCCTCGCCAGTGGCGGTGTTGGAAAAGGAACCGGTGCCGGAGTTTGCGCCGGAGGAGGATGGGAGTTTTTCGGGTTTGGGCGACAATTTGGTGTTCGATGCTCCGATGCCCAACTCCTGGCGGCCGCGTTTCAAAATCAGACTCCCCGGATACAATCTGGGCGAGCAGTTAGTTCAAGCTGCGGTGCAACCGCTTGTGGCTTCGGGTTTGTTTGTTCCTAACGATGGTTTATCCACGAATGCTGCTGCGCCCGGTGGCGTGAGAGCCGATCGCGCAGCAGGCATGGCTGTGATTTGGGCGATCGCCGGCTGTCTGCTGACTTTCAATACCGATTGGCTCCTCGGTCTATTTCTGCAATCTGCGACGGTCAGTCAAGCTCCTAGCGTCTCGGAAGTTTGCAGCGGCCCAAATTGTCAAAATTCAGCTCCCAAGGCTTCTGGCGACGTTACAGCCCGACTGCCGAAGGAAACCCCGAACCCCGTTCCCCCTGCTGAGGAGGTGAATTTGCCTCAAACTCCGTTGCAGCCGTCGCCGGAAGCCAACCAGCAAGAGGCTTTCAATGGCTCTGGGTTTACGAAACCGGGAAATACTAGCGTTCCTGTAGCTGATGTTTCTGCTCCTCCGGTGTTCCCGACTTTGAGGAGCGAGCAGCTTGACGATCAGATAGCGCGCTATCAAGAGTACATTCACCTGCACAAAAAACCGCCGGATATTTTAATTGTCGGTAGTTCGAGGGCGCTGCGGGGCATCGACCCGGCGGTTTTGGAAACCGCTTTGGCAGCTTCGGGCTACCCGGGGCTGAGGGCTTACAATTTTGGGGTTAATGGAGCTACTCTCCAGGTTGTAGATTCGCTCATCCGCCGGATTTTGCCGCCGCAACAACTGCCAAAATTGCTGGTGTTGGCGGATGGGGCGAGGGCTCTCAACAGCGGGCGGCCGGATTTGACTTTTAACGCGATCGCTTCTTCGGAAGGTTACAGACAATTGAGCCGGGGTAGTTTTCTGATCCGCACCAATCAATTAGAATCCGAAACATCGAAGGAAAGCGCCAACAATCCGGTGGCGACTGCGACTGAATTGGTGAACAATTTGGGAGAAGCTCAAGCTAATGTTCAGCAATTGGTGAGTCAAAAGTTGGTTGATGGTTCTGCAACTTACAAAAAGCGCGATCGACTTAAAGGGTTTTTGCGATCGATCGTTAATCCCTCAGCCCCTGTGGCAACCGACAGCCCCCAAACTGTAGCCCTGGGTGAACAAACTACGGAAAATGCCCAGCCCACTGCTATGAGTAAACCAGTCAGCGAGTATCAACCAAATGGCTTTTTGCCGATCGATATACGCTTCAATCCCGAAACTTACTTTCAGAAGCACCCGAAAGTATCTGGTTATTACGACTCCGACTATCAAAATTTTAAATTGGTAGGCGAACAAGCTCTAGCACTCAAAAATCTGATCGAATTTACCAAAGTTCGCAACATCAATCTGGTGTTTGTTAATATGCCTCTGACTGAAGATTATTTAGACCCGGTGCGGACAGGTTACGAACAAGAATTCCGGCAATATATGCAAGAATTAGCAGCTCAAAGCGGACTAATTTTCCTAGATAAGAGTTTATTGTGGCCCCAGGCGCGGGAATCTTTTTCCGACCCCAGCCACCTCAACCGTTACGGTGCAGTTGCAGTTTCTAAGCGCTTGGCTCAAGATCCCATGATTCCCTGGCCGGCGAAACAGTAGTTATAATTTTTGAGTGGTGAGTTATTTTAGAAGTTAAATGCTCCCAACGTTGCGAGTGCGACGCGACTATCTCAAAACTATTCTTTCCTGCGGCTGGACACTGAAAATGAAAAGATTGATATTTCCTGAAAATAGCAAAAATACACAGATAAAAAAGCCTAGAAAAAATCTGCCTTTGATATTTTTTATATTATCTTTAGCATTTTTCTTTTTCAGTTTGTATAAAGGTTTCTTTTTACCTTTAGCTTTATCATCTGGGCCGCCCAGCAACGAACAAAGTAGCGAACAGCCAACTCTGGCACCCTTTGAAGAGGTTGTCAAAGACGCGAAAAAGTTAGAGGGACTATTTACTCTTTACCGCAATCAAGCAACTGATAAAGTATATCTGGAAATTAAACCGCAACAACTCGACAAAAAGTTCCTGTGCTTTGTGACATTGGCATCGGGTTTGGGGGAAGCTGGCATTTTGAGCGGAATGCCGATCGGCGATTTCTTGTTTCAACTGCGGCGCGTCCAAAATAACGTGCAGTTTGTGATACCAAATATAAATTTTCGCACAAGTCCGGGCGATCCGCAAGCAGGTTCGGTAGCACGGGGATTTAGCGAGTCGATTCTCTATTCTTTGCCTCTCAAAAGCATTCATCCGCAAAGACAAACTCTGCTAATCGATTTAGGCGATTTGCTGATGAGCGACAAACGCGATTTACCAGGGGTAAAAGCGATTTTGCCGATGCTTTTGGGCGCTTCGTACTCGATCGATGCAGATAAGTCTTCTTTTAAAGATGTTAAAGCGTTTCCGCTGAATGTGGAGATTGCTTCGGTCTATGGTTTTTCTAGCGATAATGACAGTGAGCTTAACTATTTACCTTCGATTCCTGACAGTCGGGCTTTTAACCTCCGCATTCACTACAGTTTCTCGGAAGTGCCGCTAAATAACGGCTACCGCCCCAGACTTGCGGACGAGCGAGTGGGCTATTTCCTTACAGCATATAAGGACTTTTCTGACAAGAGCAGCCGGGAGCCTTTTGTTCGCTATATCAATCGCTGGCATTTGCAAAAGCAAATCCCGACGGCGCCGATGTCGCCTCCGGTACAGCCGATCGTCTTTTGGATTGAAAATAATGTGCCTCCCGAATACCGAAACGCAATTCGCGAGGGAGTTTTGGAGTGGAACAAAGCTTTTGAAAAGGCAGGTTTTACTGAGGCAATTCAGGTCAAACAAATGCCGGACAATGCTAAATGGGACCCGGCTGACGTTCGCTACAATACTATCCGCTGGTCGAGTTCTTTTGAGCCTCAGTTTGCCGGCATCGGGCCGTCTCGTACTAACCCCTTGACGGGGGAAATTTTGGATGCTGACATTCTGTTGGATGCTAATGTTGTCCGGGAAATCAAACAGGGCTATCGGTCTTTGGTGGAACAAAATCGATCGCTATCTAAGAGTTTTCAAGGGCGAAACGGTTCTAATACCAATCCCTGTCAGTTCGGGATGTATTCTCGCTATTTGAATGTGCTAGAAAATGGGGATTTAGGAAAAAGCAGCGGGGACAATGCTCAAGGTGGAATGGCTGATGATTTGCCGACTTTGGTAGAAAGATACCAAGAGCAAAAGCGCTCGCCTTTATCGCGGTTGATGTCGAGTTCGGATATGTGTTTTGGGTTGGAATCGAGCCGCCAGTTTGCGATGGGGGCAATGTCGATGGATCTGTTGGAAAATGCAGCGCCTAGCAGTGGGGCGATTGACAATTATGTTAATCAATATATCAGATATTTGGCTGCGCACGAAGTCGGTCACACTCTTGGTTTGAGGCACAATTTTCACGGGAGTACGATGCTGCAACCGGAGGATTTGAACAATACTCAGGTAACTCGCACGCAAGGTATGATTTCGTCGGTGATGGATTATGTGCCGATTAATTTGGCACCCCAGGGAACTGTGCAGGGCGACTATTTTCCAACGATTGTAGGGCCTTACGACGATTGGGCGATCGAGTATGGTTACAAGGTGATTGGCGGCCGGGACCCCAACAGCGACTTACCAGCGCTGCAACAAATTGCCAGCCTCGCTGCCCAACCCCAATTAGCTTACGCGCCGGATGAGGATTCTGTTGATATTCTTGACCCCG
The DNA here is from genome assembly GCF_036705145.1 of Microcoleus sp. B5-D4. NCBI lineage: Bacteria > Bacillati > Cyanobacteriota > Cyanophyceae > Oscillatoriales > Microcoleaceae > Microcoleus > Microcoleus sp. B5-D4. The sequence continues at coordinate 13,499 of NZ_JAUBTV010000042.1, forward strand.
CTGCAAATACCTTTGATCTCAGCGCCAATATGCTGAGGTATTCGCAATGGCAATTGGATAATGCTAGGGCGATGTGGCAGCGTTTGGAAAAGCGAATTCCGGTTGGGAAAGACGGTTATAACGAACTGCGGGTGATGTTTGATTCGGTGTTCGGGTATTATGTTCAGCAGGTGATGAATGCGACTTTGTATGTGGGGGGGCAGTCGTTTAATCGGATTCGCCCTGGAGATACTAATGGGAAGTTGCCGTTTGTGCCGATCGAACTTTCTGTGCAGCGAGAAGCATTAGCAACCCTTGAAAAGTACGTTTTTGCGCCGGATGCGTTTAGTTTTGCGCCGGAATTGCTGAATAAATTGGCGCCTTCGCGCTGGGAACACTGGGGAAGTCCGGCTTTGGTGTTTCCTCTAGATTACCCGATCGGCGATCGAATTACTTTTTTGCAGCGGTTTGTGTTGCGGGTTTTGCTATCTCCGATGCGTTTGGCGAGACTGCGGGATGCAGAGTTAAAATCCGCGCCGGAAACTGCTTTGAGGTTGCCGGAAGTGTTGAATACTGTGCAAAAGGATATCTGGCAAGAGGTTTTGCAGCCGGAAAAGAAGATGCAAATTTCAACTTTTCGGCGTTCTTTGCAGCGGGAACATTTAGCAATTTTGATCGGAATGGTGCTGCGAAAAACGAGTGTTCCAGAGGATGCGCGGAGTTTGGCTTGGTATGAGTTGCGGCAGTTGCGGGAGGGTTTGAGCAAGAGTATTCGGAATTTGGATCGGAATGCGGATGCTTATACGCGGGCTCATTTGGAGGAAACGCGCGATCGAATTTCTAAGGTTTTGAATTCGCAAATTCAGTCTAATTAATTTTATATAGGGCTTACGCATAGGGGCCCAGAAACCGGGTTTTTTACGAGAATATTTCGTTGCAACCCGCAGATTCGGTAAAAAACCCGGTTTCTTAGAATCTCAGTCAAGTTAAAATAATTAAGTAAAGAAACCAGGTTTTCGCATGATCGGTTTTGACTCAAACACGGAGGAGATTATCCAATGGCAACCACAAATCAACCCGTAGATCAATGGCGTGAAACGTTGGAGAAAATTCTCCAATACTATGCGGATCTTCCTTATACTTATGGGGAGGTGATTACCTATGTGGTGGTCAGCCGCGATTCCTTCGGAAAGCTTCGCTAACGCAACCATTTTATGCTGATACATGAAGGTTGGGAAAATCATCTGCGAGTTCATGGCTATGTGGTTCATGCCGAAATTCGCAATGACAAAATCTGGATTCATTATGATGGTATTGAAGACGGCATCACTGATGAACTCGTCGCCTCTGGCGTACCCAAAGATCGGATTGTTCTGGCTTTTCATCCACCGGAAGTCCGAGAGTACACTGGATATGCGATCGCATAGTTTCTCCTCCCTCTTGACGAAAATTTTAGATAATATCAGCTTGATAGCGTATATCGTACCTTAATAATTTTTTGGCAATATGGAGTACCTTACAGATAAGTTAGAAACACTAAACTTCTGTCATGGCAAGAATTTGAGCGATGGTTAATACCAACTGAGGAAAAGTTGGAGAAACAATAATGGCTTCTCCTTGATATCGCTGTGCCTGATATTCACCATCGATTAAGCGGTTGATAGTCACCGTAGACTGTTTTGGAGAACCAATATACTGAACGCCTCCCAACCCTGCATAATCAACGATCCAATACTCCAGGATTCCTAAAGTTTCATACTCATTCAATTTGATGCGGTAATCATCCCGCCAATTCGTACTGACAACTTCGATCACCAAGGGAGGTGGAATATAGGCAGCAGCAGAGGCAGAACTTTGACGCATTCTGACCCATTCTTCCTTGGCAAACACCACAATGTCGGCTTTACGACTCGATTCACTTTCACCCGGGGCAGCGTTCAATCTGACTTGTTTACTTTGTCGAGGAACGTAGGGAAGGTTCAAGGATTGGCAATGATCTACCAAGAGACGACATAAACCATCGACGACATCCTCATGTTTGGCTGTGGGTTCACTCAGGGGCATGGCAACTCCATTGACTAGCTCAAATGACCTGCCGGAGTCGTCATCCCAGTTGAGAAATTCCTCGAAGGAAAGGGTTTTTTGGGCGATCGCAACCATTGATATTAACCTTTTGCGTAGGTTGGCTCTCTGTTGTCTGTTTCCAGCTTAACGTGAGGTAGAGAGATAGATCGCTGCTCTTGTAGGGTGCGTTAACGAAGTATACCGTAAACTTTGACACCTCTTCTCGTTTTTACTGCCCGCGCCCTGGTTTGGAATCTACGAAACCTAATGCTTCTGTGTCGAGAAAACTGGCGATCGAAATGGCGATCGAAACTGCGATCGGATATTCAATTTCCGCAGCACGCGCGATCGGAGCCGCTTGAATTCGTTCTGGCAAGCGTCTCAAAATGACTTCGGCATCAGCAGGAGAAAGTTGTTGTTGAAGTTTGGCTTGCATGGCATTCACCTGTCAGTGTCTAAGCTTCCTTTTGCAGCCATTGATTTTAATGATAACAAGACTGGTGTGGGCGATCGCTCCTGGTTTTTAGTCGAAATTTGCGCTACAATAATAAATTAATCTGGCATATGACTTGGGCGAGGGTAGCTAGATGGTTAGCTGGATTCTAGAAGATGGTGTATTTGGCTGCTCTATGGCTCCACTTGCAACGGAGATTCGCAAGCAAGGACACAATGTTAAGATTGTTGACTATACCAGAGGCATAACAGACTATCAACGCTTCTTTCCCCAAACAGAGTGTGTCATCTTCTATGGGTCACTCTATATAGCTGAACAGATTATCAGTTGGGATTTGTCTTGGACACCAGGAATTATCGGGACTATTGAACATTATCATTGCACAGCCTATTATCCTCATCTTAAACCTTGGCTGTTGAATGCAGGGGGTTATATTTGGCCGCTATCAGAGTTGTCTTCCTCTGTGGTTGAAAAGCCTAAATTACTTTTCAACATTGAGGAGAGTAAACGTTTGTTTATCCGTCCCAACAGTCCACTTAAACCTTTTGCAGGTAGTCTGTATTCTCCTAGAGAAGTGACGGACTTAGACAGTTTTATGAAACGCCATTACCTCGAAGACCCGAACATTTTGGTGGTGGTTGCACCGGAACAGTCCATTGAAGCAGAATGGCGAGTGATTATTGCCGAAGGGCAAATCTTGTGTGCTTCTCAATATCGGCAGATTGAGAAACCTTACTATCAATCCGGAATGCCTGAGATTGTGCGACAAGTAGCAGAAGCGGTGGCGCAACAACAATGGCAGCCTGACCCAATTTGGGTTCTAGATCTTTGTTGTTCTGGTAATTTGGCTTACGTTCTAGAGATTAATTTTCTATCGTGTTCAGCCTTGTATCAGTGTGATTTGAGCTTAGTTGTGAGAGAAGCATCAGAGGCGGCCTGGAAGCGGTGGGTCCAGAAGCAGCAAGGGATATAATATTTGGCACCTTGCGATCGAACGTCAAAATTACCCGTTGCTCAATCGATCGAAACTCACACCGCGATATAATTCCTCGATCGCCACTTCAAGCTGAATACTCTGAAATATCGTCACCCAAAGCCTGCCTCAATCCCCACAACTACTTGCTTCCGGCAATAACTACGGTAGGGGGCGTTGACGAATTTGATCGCGCTCCACCACCGTAAACCGTTCCTCAAATTGCAATCCTTCGGTCTGTAATAAATTTAACAATATTGATGCTGGTTCTTCCGGCGTGTGAGGACGAAACCGCAAATAAATGACACCTCTTGGCGAGCGCAGCCGCAAGCGATAAATAAGTTCGCCGTAATCGCGATCGAACGTCAAAATCACCCGTTCCTCATCCGCTGCACGAGCCAGAACCTCGGAATCCTCAATACCTGGAGAATCCTCGGTAACAGAAGCGACTTCAAGCTGCGCTTGCCGTAGAATTCGTACACTGAGGAGTGGAAAATTTTCATTTGCCAGAAACCGCATTAACTTGCCTCAGCAAACAGTAAAGGCGTGTAAAATACGTCTTCTTTGAGGCACTCCGCCGCGAAAGCAAACACAGCTTGTAAAGATTCAGCATTAAGTGTTGGGTAGTTTTCTAGAATTTGTTGCTGCGTCCAACCTTCTGAAAATAACCCTAGAACGAACTCCACTGATATTCGTGTCCCCTTAATTACAGGCTTGCCAAGCAGAATTTTAGGATTTGAGTGAATGTGTGCTTTCCAGTTCATAGCCAGTGCGCCTCTATAGGGTTTTCATCTATTATCAGCATAGTTAAAATTATAAAATTTATGACCGCAGCAATATCTATTGACATTGGTACGCTCATTACACGCACTCCCGGACTGCATGGTGGATGTCCCCACATCGTCGTCGGTAAAGGCGTTACCATTCGCCGCATCCTAACCTGGTACAAGCGAGGATTGAATGCTGAAGAGATTTGCGATCGCATTTCTCATCTCACCCTCGCCGAAGTCTACGCCGCACTCACCTACTATCATGCCAACACCCAAGAAATTGAAACTTATTTGCTCAATCAAGCAGCAGAAGCCAAGGGTCTTGAAGCTTTGCACAGCAACTTTGGTAAATATGAAATGCTAAGATAATAAATCATACATCGCCCACAGAAAAATCTACAAGATAATCACTATCCTCAAACTGGGAAAGAGAAACTGATGTTTACCGGATAAATTTAGGGGGTGTAGGAGGAATATCGGCAATGAAGTAAAGTTTGGTAACAAGACTCAACACTTGTGCTCCTTAACTAAACTGTAAAGTTCGAGCTCTTCAAACTGCCCTCGGTGAAAAACACGCTGTTTTTGGCTACCTTCCTGCGTCATCCCCAGCTTTTCTAGCACCTTAGCCGAGGCTATATTCCGCCTGAGACAAGTTGCATAAATGCGATCGAGCTTTAATGTTTCAAATATTCAAGACTGATTTAGTGTAATTGATTCGTTTTTTTCTCAAAAATTATGTCTGCTAACACTGCAAAAAATCATTACTTCCGATTGGCATTGTTTTGGGCGTTTCTGGGTAGTTTGGGAAGCTTGGCGGTGTTCCCTTATGCCCTGTCTCTCAATCCGGCACTAAGTCAATTGCCTGCACCGCTACCTGTTGTGGCGATCGCCTCCGCCCTGCAAACCGGAATTTTTCTAATTCTCTTTTGTTGGATTGGGCTTCGCCTCGGTAACTCGATCGGACTTGATACCCCCATAGCTCGTGCTTTGGTATATCGACAGCCTTTCGCGCCAATATCTAAATCTGCCCTTAACACGGCGCTAATTGTAGGCTGCATCGGTGGAATCGTCCTGATTGGATTGAGTTTAGGGTTTGAACCTTGGATGCCGCCAATGGCTTCAACAACTGCGTTAAAAATTGACCTCTGGAAACGCATATTAGCTTCCTTCTACGGAGGCATCACCGAAGAACTCTTGCTGCGACTGTTCGGTATGACATTGATTGCGTGGCTACTTTGGAAGATTTTTGAGCGAGACAAACCGCAACCCTCTACATTGATTTTTTGGCTGGCAATTGTGGCGGCGGCAATATTGTTTGGTGTGGGTCATTTGCCTGCGGCTGCCAATCTCTGGGGACTAACCCCAATCGTGATTTTCCGAACCATTTTGCTCAATGCCCTCTTAGGGATTCCCTTTGGTTTTCTTTACTGGCGTTGGGGATTAGAATATGCTATGTTATCTCATTTTTTGGCCGACTTGGTACTGCACGGAATTGGAGGAAGTTAGCAGGAGATGGAAACAATGCAATGGTACAATGAACCTTTACAATGGCATGAGGATAACGATGTTATCCACATTACCGCCGACGCAAAGACTGACTTTTGGCGGCACACTCATTACGGATTCATTCGCGATAACGGCAACTTTTACTACCGTCAAGTCTCAGGCGACTTTACAGCCGAAGTCAAAATTACTGGTTGCTATCGATCGCTCTACGATCAAGCAGGATTGATGATTCGAGAGAGCGAAAATATCTGGCTCAAGTGCGGTATTGAGTTTGTTGAGGGAGTGCAAAACGTGAGTGCGGTTGTGACACGAGACTATTCCGATTGGTCTGTTATGCCGCTTGAAGTGCCGCCTGTTTCCCTGTGGCTGCGGGTAAAGCGCCGAGCTGAAACGGTGGAAGTGCTATACTCGTTGAATGGGTCAGACTATTCAATGATGCGACTGGCCTATTTAACTGAGTCACCAATCGTTCAAGTTGGGTTAATGTGTGCGGCTCCCCAAGGTGAAGGCTTTGCAGTCGAATTTGAAGGCTTTAAGCATAGTAAGCTGAGCTAATGTGGATGGTAAAAAAACCGATTTCGGCGCCACTCCATATATAAAATTAAAATTAGGGGTGAGTGCTTTTCACTTACCCCTGCCATTTTTTCTCTGCTTTTTAACAAACAAATTGCAGCAAGAAATCGCCACAAAAGAGGAGCAATTGCTACTAGATAGCCTTGTCGATACTCAGCGACAAAATCGTGAATACTCCCAGCAAATGACCTGCGCTCATGCAAGCCAGAAATGCTGGTACGCTAACATTGTTGAACAAAGACGGGAAGGGCAAAGGCATTTTTGGCCCGACGTGGGGATACCAAATTCGGCGGCTGAGAACTAGCAATGCTAAGATATTGCAAACAAACATCACTAGAGGCTTTTGCCAATTTCCTGATGCTGTGTCAGTCACAGTCGATGCTACTACTGCCAGTAAATTTGAGTTAATCATCGTTGATGCTCCTATTTTTCATAAATTATCAGAAATGCTCGATGAGATTTCTTGCCAAAAATACAGCAGGGGCGATCGCCTTTACGTAATAAATATCTGTTGCTATTAATATTAACCGCGCCAGCGACAGCGCCCCCACCCGTAATTATCTAATCACAGCAAGAAGTCTTTTAATGCCATTCAAAAGTAACGAAAGATACAAAGGGACAAAACCATACTCGCTGCCATTTGTAACTTTTAGCCTGTCGGGCAGTGGCGGCATTTCCTCACGCTGCCAGACAGGATAGACTGCTCGTCATTACTGAGCAATGTAGGTAGGCAGAAAGTGGAGAATGTCGCGCAGAACGCTATATCCAGCAGCATCCCAGAGCAAATAAGCTAAGAAACCGATCATCGCTAAGCGACCGTTCCAAAGTTCTGCTTGCGGGTTGAAGCCAAACAAAAAGGCATTCCGATCTTTGCCGTTGTAAGCATTAGCTGTAGGAGGCAGGTTAGTAGGACGAGTTTCCATGTTTTTACATTCCTTAACAATGTTCGCTTCTCATGGTAGCGGCCTAATTTCTGCTTTGCTATCTGTCTCTAGGCTCAAGATACACACAAGTCTAAAGGAGGATTTTGAAACGGAAAAAAAAGTGTTAACTTTTGTTTCGCGATATTTTTCAGCGATCGCCTGTATCTGTAGATACTAAATACAACTGCAAGTTGAGATTGCTGCTGTGAAAAGCCCGATCGCCCCGTAGCGACAAACAACGGCGCTGGTGACTCGACAATACTGAAGCCGCCAGCTCCTAGACGCAAGAAAATTTAGTAAATTTCAACTTAAAACCCGAACACGATCGCCCTTGAGTTAACTAAAATAGGAGATAAACAGATCGATCGGGAGAAACAGTTATCGAAACCATCTACGGCAATCTTCAGGGTTTAAAGTCCAGCCAGCTCAAGCAACTCGAAAAGCTTTACCACCAGCGACTACCGGGCGATCGCATCACCACTGCGGAATTCGCCCAGCGCGTCGCGGCCATCAGCACGGAAATAGACAAACCAATCTGCACCTACATCAACCGCCGCGGACAAGTAATTCGCGTCGGGGTGGGTTCACCCAGGCAAACGCAGATTGCGCCCCTAGAATTACCCCGGTATGGGGGAGGTCGCCTCAGCGGCATTCGCTGTATCGCCACCCACCTCAAGCCAGAAACCCCAAGCGAAGCAGCTCTCACCGCAATGGCTATTCAGCGCCTGGACGCCCTGGTTTGGCTGACACTGACGGGGGGAGGATTTCAGCGCCGCGGCGGTGGTGGGACTGGTTACATCCAAGAAGCTTATCTCGCTCACCTGATACCCCAGGGAGACCAGCCAAATTTTGAGTTCTCTGTTTTGAGCGCTCAGTTAGAACCAGATTCAACTGATGAAATAGAAGAGCCTTCAATTCCCAAGTCACTAATTCAAAATCCACACTTTCCCTGGAAAATATCAGAACCGCTGAATTTGGACGAACTCGCCGACCAAGACTTTCTGGATTTGGTGGAAGGACTCGAAGCAGAGTTTCAAGCAGAGTTTGTCGCTAAGCAGGTCGATGCAGACCAAGATAAAGTGCTGTTAGTAGGTGTCATGACTCAGCACATGACTCAGTTGGAGTTTGAGGACGGCCTGGCAGAAATCACGCGGCTGGTTGAAAGCGCCGGCGGTCAGGTACTGCAAACAGTGCGCCAAAAACGATCGCGCCCCCATCCGCAAACAGTCGTCGGCGAAGGCAAAGTTCAGGAAATTTCCCTCACCGCTCAGACGATTAGCGCTAACCTCGTTGTATTCGATCGCGACCTGTCCCCCGCACAAATACGGAACTTGGAAACTCAGATAGGTCTTCGCGTTGTCGATCGAACAGAGGTAATTCTCGACATCTTTGCCCAAAGAGCTCGATCGAGCGAGGGTAAATTGCAAGTCGAACTCGCTCAGCTAGAGTACGCCCTGCCCCGGCTCAGAGGTCGCGGTCAGGCAATGTCGAGACAGGGTGGCGGTATCGGTACCAGAGGCCCTGGGGAAACCAAACTAGAAACCGAACGCCGGACGATCGCCAAACGCATTTCTCGATTGCAGCAAGAAGTAAATCAACTGCTGGCGCACCGCTTCCGGCTGCGGCAGAATCGGCATCATCACGACGTACCCTCAGTGGCGATCGTCGGCTACACCAACGCGGGTAAATCGACTCTGCTCAACCTGCTCACAAATTCCGAAGTCTATGCCGCCGACCAGTTATTTGCCACCCTCGACCCCACAACTCGACGGTTGACCATTTCCGGCGTCACCGGGGAACCCCTGTCGATCGTCCTGACAGATACAGTGGGCTTTATTCGTGAACTGCCTCCCGCTTTGATCGACGCTTTCCGGGCTACCCTCGAAGAAGTCACTGACGCTGATGCTTTGCTGCATCTCGTCGATCTCTCCCATCCCGCGTGGCAGAGCCAAATTCGATCGGTGATGAATATTTTGACCGATATGCCCGTAACTCCCGGCCCAGCCCTTGTAGTTTTTAACAAAATTGATGCCGTGGATGGAGAGACTCTCGCCCTCGCCCGAGAAGAGTTTCCTCAAGCCGTATTTATTTCAGCGGCCAAAGGTTTGGGGATGGAAACTCTCCGCGACAGACTAGCTCAGCTCGTTCAATACGCCCTCTACCCTCGGTAAACACTTAAATATTCCTTTTGAATAGTTGACATGGGGGAATATACGTACATATACTGAGGACAGATCTAGTCGAACTATGAGATTATAAAAGAGTAGTCAGATTGTGCATGGCAAAGTACAATACAGCAGCTCTATTTTGCGATCGGTTAAATAAATAATTTCCGGAGGCCGCGGTCAAGGTCAAAACACTCTTTGTTAATGGCTGTAAGGGCTGTTGGTTCAGAGGTTGCAAAAAGATGTTGCTTCACTCTGGCCCAACCACGGTACGCGACGTAAAAGTGAAAGAGAATAATATTATTATGAAAGTGTTTGGGCACTCACCTCAAGCGCTATACTATCTTTTACAGACGTCGGCCAGAGAATACATCCATTTATTGATTGTAAGAACTCTAAAATCCTTGCCCGTCGTACAGCGCTAATCTCTAGGACTATTTCTATTTTTCGATTTTACCACTGTTTAACTAAATAGTTATGTGTACGCCACTGGCAAAACTAGCAATTGGACTCTCTGCCACAATGGCAACAGCGTTTTACTATCTAGCTGCCGCCCCTCCGGCTTCAGCAAAAGTAGATGTGTGTGGGCCTTTTAATTACTCTAGTGCCTGTCTCCCCGACCCGGAATCAACACCCCCCAGCCCGGAACCAACACCAACGCAACCAGACCCACCATTGGCGAGTCCGGGGAGTTTGTCCCAAATATACAGCACACCTTTGAGAAACGCATCATCAACTGCTATTCCTGAACCGGGTACTGCGATCGCAGTCCTACTGACAGGTGCAGGAATGATCTGTTCGTGCAGAAAGAGAAACAAGCAGGTTGGTCCGCAGCGCTAGGCAGGCTGATGACCAACCTGTTTGCCTTCAAAATGTCTCCGTTTTTTTAAGCGTGAGTATTTGTTTACTTAAATTTATATAAAAAATAACTTGACACCTAGCTTGTGCGCTGCAAATAGAGCCGGATGTTGAAGGAAGAAAGCTATAGCGACTTCAGTCAGGATAAAAAGAAGGAAGAAGACAAATGCACTTCCCGGCAAGGGTTTCAGCAATGAATAACTTCCGGTGCAAAAGAGCAGGTTGCTATATATAATAAAAATTAAAATATAAAAATAAAAATAAAAATAAGATTGGTTAAGATCAATCCTTCGGACAGTTTTTGAGAGCCTACCGTAGAATAAGGGTTTCAAGGCTCCTAGGCAAGTTCGCTAGCAACGAAAAATCCAGGGTTTCAGCCTAGGAACTAAAAACAGTCCGCACTATGGTTAAGATTACAATTAAAAAATATTGTTATTGCTTGAGCGTCCCATGACCCCTAAAGTAGAAATTTACACTTGGAGAACCTGCCCGTTTTGCATTCGTGCCAAAGCACTGCTGAAACGAAAAGGGGTTGATTTTACAGAGTACGCGATCGACGGAGATGAAGCAGCACGGGCTCAAATGAGCGATCGAGCCAACGGAGGACGCACCCTGCCCCAGATATTCATTAATGACCAACACATAGGCGGCTGCGACGACATCCACAGACTCGATACTCAAGGCCTGCTCGATCCGCTGCTAGCAGCAAAATGAGGCATTCCCTGTCGAATTTTCCGTTAGCCCAAATTTTCCTGCGACCCATTCTTAATTTTAATTGACAATGAAATTTGCATTCATCATCGATCCCCTCGCGCGACTAATTCCAGGACACGATACCAGCGTAGCGCTGATGGAAGCCGCTCAAGAGTTGGGTCACGAAGTGTGGGCAACTCAAGCCAACGAACTAAGCGTCATCGGCGGCAAAACTTGGGCAATGCTGAGTCGGGTAGCCCTCACCCCAGTAAAAGTGGTAGAGGGACGCTGGGAGGCGGCTGAGGCTTGGTACCAGGTAGAACAGCCTACTTTGCAGCCTCTGGAAGCAATGGACGCAGTATTTATGCGGACCGACCCCCCAGTCAACATTCCTTACCTCTACGCTACTTACCTTCTAGATGGCATCGATCCGGCTAAAACTTTGGTAGTTAACAGTCCCAAAGGATTGCGGGCGGCGAATGAAAAGATGTATGCTTTGCAATTTGAGGGAGCGATTCCTGAGACAATTGTTTCTCAAAACAAGCAGGTAATTCGGCACTTTGTCGAGAAAAAAGGAGCAGCAGTTCTTAAACCCTTGGGTGGCAAAGCTGGCGAGGGGATTTTGTTTTTGGAAGCGGACGATCGCAATCTTAACTCCCTGGTCGAAATTAGCACTCAACAAGGGCAAATTCCCGTGATGGTTCAGACTTATCTGCCGGAAGCCAAAGAGGGAGACAAGCGGATTATATTGTTAAACGGCAAGCCGATCGGTGCTATCAACCGCATTCCCACCGGAAATGAATTTCGCGGCAACATGGCCGTCGGCGGCCGAGTCGCAAAAACAGAAATTACCGATCGCGAACTGCAAATTTGCTCTCAGTTAGAACCCGTGCTGAAACGGGACGGACTGTACTTTGTCGGCATTGATATTATTGGCGGCTATCTCACAGAAGTTAATGTCACCAGCCCTACAGGGATCAGAGAAATTGACTTGTTTGACGGCGTTAATTTGGGCAAACAAGTGATTGAATGGGTAGTTAGTCATTAGTCAGTAGTCATTAGTCATTAGTCATTAGTTATGAGTTATTAGTTATTAGTTATTAGTTATTGGTCGCAGCTAACAACTAACAACTAACAACTAACAACTACCAACAGCCAACTATCAACAGCCAACAGCGAACAGTCAACAGTCAACAGTCAACAGTTAACAATTATTAAATTATGTCAAAAATTGGCGTTGCAGTAGTCGGTACAGGTTTCGGTCAAAAAGTACACATTCCCGGATTCCAGGCCCATCACCGGACAGAGGTTGTAGCTGTTTACCACCGGAATTTAGACAAAGCAAAGGATCTCGCCTCTACGCACAATATCCCCTACGCTTGCGACTCGATCACCGATATAGTAGCCATCCCAGAAGTAGCGGGAGTCAGCATTTCCACACCGCCCTTTTTGCATTATGAAATGGCAAAAACCGTCTTGGAAGCAGGCAAGCATTTATTATTAGAAAAACCCACAGCCCTGACAGCCAATGAAGCCAGGGAACTTTACCGATTGGCAAACAACGAATCTCAAACCGATTTTAAAAATGGTGGTTCGAGAGCAATTGCCACAATGGACTTTGAGTTTCGCTTCATCCCCGCATGGCAAATGCTAGCAGAATTATTGGCAGCAGAATATGTGGGAGAAAAGCGTTTAATTAAGATTGATTGGCTGGTTTCGAGCCGCGCTGATGCGAGTCGCCCCTGGAATTGGTACGCGCAAAAAGAGCGAGGCGGCGGCGTTTTGGGCGCGACAGGTTCTCACGTTTTTGATTATATTAGCTGGCTGTTCGGCGCGCCCCAGAGGCTTTCTGGGCAATTGATTACAGGAATTTCGCGGCGGCCAGATCCGAATGATTCGGGAAAATTAAAATTAGTTGATGCAGATGATTCTTGCACGTTGATGTTGGAATTAGCTGGGGGAACGCCTTGCCAAGTTTGTTTGAGTTCTGTTACTTATCAAGGGCGGGGACACTGGGTGGAAATATACGGGAGTAAGGGTACGTTGGTGTTGGGAAGCGACAACCAGCAAGATTACGTCCACGGATTTCGCTTGTGGGGTTCCCAAGGTGGAGAACCTTTAGCTGAAATCAAAATTCCTCAAAGATTGGAGTTTCCTCAAGTTTATCCAGACGGGAGAATTGCACCCTTTATTCGAGTAGTAGATAGGTGGGTTGAAGCAATAGATGCCCGTAAATCCTTGATACCGTCCCTCAGAGAAGGGGTTTACTCGCAGTTGTTGATGGATTTGACCCAGGAGTCGAATGCTACGGGGACTTGGGTAGATTTACCGAGTATTGATAAATTTTTGGGCACTAAGTAAAAACTCCCAAAGCAATCTCTCGCACTCGATCGCACCCCAAACCCGATAAACTACAAATAGAGAAACTCAATTTAACCCTATATCCAGAGTCGGTAGTTGTGAATGGCGCGCCCTGAAAGTCCTTGCCTCAGTATAGCGATCGCTCGCCTGAGAACCGCTGGGGCAAACCATTTTGCCACTTGGGTTCTACAAGCTCCCTATCCCAGCGGGTACGTTCACCACGATTGTATGTGGCCCGATACCCTATCCCAATCTTGGAAAGCTTGGCAGGAAATGTTTTCGCCCTCCGGGACAATTCACGAATTGCCCCTAAATCCTGATGGCAGTTTGGTCTCGCCAGAAAACAACCAGAATATACTGGCAGAAACTGAACAACGAATACCGACGCCCTCTGTGCCGCTCCACCTCGGTCAACGGGGGTGGGGCGACAAAGGGGATCAGCATCCGCCTCGGCCACCGGCAAGCTACAGCAGCCGCCTGATGCAGCATTTGGGGATTAATCTTTGGCAGTGGCTGTTTGAAGGGCCGATTCAGGGTAGTCTGCAGGAAAGTAAAGGTATCGCGATCGGGCAAAATCTACCCCTGCGAGTGCGCGTAGACTTGCGCGAACCGTATTTAATTGCTTTACCTTGGGAAATTATGCAGCCTCAAGCTGGTCAACCAGCAATTTCTCTGTCGCAGCAATTGCTTTTTAGCCGCACTACCAGCAATGTTGAACCTTTGCCACCCCTGCATCCTGCGGAGTCGCTCAACATTTTGCTAGTTTTGGGACAAGCAGAACCAGGCGGCGGTGCTAATTCTCAATTTTCCAACAATAATAACGGTCATTTGCAGTTGGGAGAAGAAGCACTCGCCCTAGCTGGCATTCTGGAAAGTGCTTTTCAAACCGACGACAGTGGCAAATATTTTGACATCAGCGTTCCGACTCGCGTCGATACTCTGATCGAACCTACTCCGGCGGAACTCATTTCTCGGCTGGAAACGCAAGCTTACAACATTCTGTTTTACGCCGGCCACGGGATACCGGGCCCCGATGGCGGTTTGCTGTTTTTGGGGCCGGAAACGGCGATTAATGGCACTGAACTAGCTCAGGTATTAGTTCGGTGTCGCGTGACTCTGGCGGTGTTTAATGCCTGCTGGGGAGCTCAGCCGGCGGTGGAGAGGCTGCACTCAACTAACGGCCAGCAACAGGCGATCGCCCGCAGCAGTTTGGCTGAGGTACTGATCCATCACGGGGTGCCTGCGGTGTTGGGGATGCGGGACTCGATCGCCGATCGCGAGGCCCTGAGTTTTATCCAAAGTTTTGCCCAAGCTTTGGCCGGACGGATGTCGATCGATCGCGCCGTCGCCGTCGCCAGACAGCAGTTACTGACGCTCTACAAGTTCAATCAACCGGCTTGGACCCTGCCTGTGCTGTATATGCACCCTGAGTTTGACGGTCAGCTAACTGAGCCGGTAGATGACCTGAAAACTGAGTTGCCTTTAAATTCTTCTACTTGGCTGGGACGGTTGCCGTCTTGTGCTTATTTGCGGGGGCGCGATCGACCCAATGGCAAATCCACCGACTCGAGCAATCAGGTTTGGCCCATTCGCGCGGGTATGGTTCGAGTCGGACGCTGGGAAGAAAACGACGTAGTGATTCGAGAACAGTGGGTTTCTCAAAAACACGCCGAGATTTTCTGTCGCAACACGATCGGAGATAGCCGGGAAGAACCTAGCTACTTCTTGCGCGATTTTTCTCGCTACGGGACTCTAGTTTTGGGATCTGAGGGATGGCAGAGAGTTCACCACCAAGAATTGCTGCTACGCAGCGGGACTCAGCTAAAATTTGGCAGTTCTCAAGGTCAGATTTTTGAGTTCACTATTGAGGTTCCTAAAACTTCGGGCTACAGTGAGACTGATTGCGGAACGAATTAAGGTGCGGGTGTAGCTAATGAAGACAAGCGGCGAGTAGCACAGCAAAGTTCTAGGCGTTAAGTCTCCAGTCTGAATTTAAGAGAGTTACTCACCACTGATAGCTCGGCACTAGCTCTTGGCACAGTCCCCCCTCTGTCTTTTCCTTTTCCCACTTAGGTATTACATCATGGCTACCCAATCTACTGATTCTGAATATTTTCGAGATTCTCAAACTCAGGCCCAGATGGAACTTCTCGCCACAATTGTTCAGACTGATGTTGCTTACCCCTGGAATCCTGCACAGCTTGAATCGGAATCTTATTTAACTGCCCTAGAGCAGGAATTTGCGCTATCTGATTCATTCAGCGACAGCGATATTGCCCTGAAGTCGCAAGTTTTATTTTCGCAATTAGAACAAGTTTGGCTGACGACTGCTCTGCAAAAGTCTTTGCGCGAGAAATTTGCTCGCGTTCCTCAAGATTTTTTGGCCAGCATCGCTCAAAGCGTGCAAAACGCCACTGTTAAGTGTCAATCTTTAGCTGACCAAATGGTAGAGTGCGTCTTAGATATTTTGCCTCAGTGGGCTGAGGAAGATTTGCAGGTGTTGGCACGTCCTTTGGCTTATGCCATGCGAGATGTTGATTCGGAAGGGGGGGAATTAGTCATGGCTACTACAAGACCTTGGGCTCACTTGTCGGAAATAGAACAAGCCAGAGTTAGTTTGGCTGTCGCCCGCTATGCAATCTCGCAATTAGAAATTGCTGATTAGTTTTTTGATGGCTGGGTTTTTGGGCAGCTATGGCGGTAATTTTTTTAAATTAATATAAAATTAATCTACCTTTAGTTAGATGTCAAATTCGTCTAATTGTTAAATCCTAGGGATTGCTATAGTTTGATATAGCAATCCTATTGGATTTTTAGACAAGATAATTTTTTTTGAACTATAGCAAGCGCGCCCGACGGTTAGGACTGGGATGTGGCAGCATTTTCAATCAGCTTTTTATGGGCGGCGTCGCAGAAACGGCCCACAAGAAATATTTTTTATGGTGGAACAGGCCCGAAAGCCTGTTGCTGACATTGCTGAAATCCTTGCCGAAGATTGCTTTTGACCCCCTCGCATCCAGGATAAAAGCCCCCGGATTCATCCGTCCAGAAATAAAAAACCTGTATCCGATGAAACTTGCCCCCCGAATTGATCCGTGGGGTTAATGCTAAAATCTAAAATCTAAAATCTAAAATCTAAAATCGATTGACTTCTCTCCTCGGTAACTAAAGCCTTATTTCTTCTTGCTTCTGCTATATTTTGCCAGGTTTGGACTCGCTAAGCAGTTTGGCAACAGCAAGCAAGATGAATTATCATACAATGGTCAGAATGTTAAAAAATGTAAATATACTAATGGGGGTGTGTCGGAATTTTCAACTGAATTAAAAAGTGGACAGCAGGAAACCCTTACTGTTGCATGCACGATCGGGACTTTAAAATTATTTTATGACAACTTCAAGATTTGATTTTCAAGACTTGAAACGCCGCTTTGGGCGGATTTCGCGGGTGCCGATGGCAACGCTAGTCGTGTTGGGGGTGGTTGCTTTCGCAGGTGCGATCGCCGCAGCCTGGTTTGGCAGTGAAGGTACAGTCAGCGGTATTTTTGCCACAATCAACACTTGGCAGCAAAACCCGCCTGTGTGGCTGCAAGTGCCTGCTACGAGCAAGATGTATTTGTTAGTGCCGACTTTTGTGCTGGTTTCGGCCGCTTTAGCTGCAATTAAAATTTCGCCTCAACCGCAGAAATGGTCGCGCGCTGTAGTAGTTGCAATAGTTCTGGCTTTAACCATTCGCTACGTTTTATGGCGATCGCTCGCTACTCTAAATTTAACCGATCCCCTCAACGGTATCTTTAGTTTGGGGCTGTTTTTCCTAGAAATGCTACTGGTATTCAACACCAGTATTCAATTGTATTTAATGCTGAGAATGAAAGACCGGCGTCGAGAAGCCGATCGCATGGCAGTTGCAGTGGAAGCTGGAAACTTCACCCCGCCCGTAGATATTTTTATCCCAACTTACAACGAACCGGCTTTCATTTTACGGCGCAGTGTAATCGGCTGTCAAGCCTTAGATTATCCCAACAAAAAAGTATATTTGCTCGACGATACCAAGCGGCATGAAATCAAGTTGCTAGCAAAAGAACTGGGATGCGAGTATATAACCAGACCCGATAATATTCACGCCAAAGCTGGAAACATCAATCATGCCACAGCCCTAACAAATGGAGAACTAATTGTAGTTTTCGATGCAGATTTTATTCCCACTAAAAACTTTTTAACTCGCACAGTTGGATTTTTTCAAAATCCAGAAATCGCCCTCGTTCAAACACCGCAAAGCTTTTACAACCACGACCCCATCTCCCGGAATTTAGGTTTAGAAAATGTGCTCGCGCCGGAAGAAGAAATCTTTTATCGGCAAATTGAAATCATCAAAGACAGCGCCGACAGCGTGGTTTGTTGCGGTACATCTTTTGTAGTGAGGCGAAGTGCTTTAGAAGCAGCCGGAGGCTTGGTCACAGATTCAATCTGCGAAGATTATTTTACCGGAATTCGGCTGTCAGCAACCGGATATCGCTTAGTTTATTTAGATGAAAAATTGAGTGCTGGTTTGGCGGCTGAAAGTATAGAGGCTCATCTAAATCAACGGCTACGCTGGGCGCGAGGCACGCTTCAGGCATTTTTTATTGATTCCAATCCTTTAACAATTCGCGGTCTCAGATTCGTACAAAGGCTGTCTCATTTGGAAGGATTGTTGCACTGGTTTACCAGTTTAACCAAGGTTTTATATCTGTTGATACCTTTAGCTTATTCATTTTTTGGAATAATTCCTTTGCGGGCAAGTGCGCGGGAATTGCTGTACTTTTTCCTGCCTTACTATTTGGTGCAACTGACTGTGTTTTCTTGGCTGAACCGCCGATCGGGATCGGCTTTGCTTTCGGATATTTATTCGTTCGTCCAGTGTATTCCTTTAGCGGTGACGGTGGTGAGTTCCATGCTGAATCCGTTTGGGAAAGGGTTTCAGGTGACGCCAAAAGGAATGGCGAGCGATCGCTTTCGTTTTAACTGGAATTTGGGATGGCCTTTGATTGTCTTGTTCGCAGCTACAGCAGTCAGTTTGTGGCACAATTTAAACATTAATTTAGTTAAAAATTTTGGCACCGTACAGTCAATATCAGAAAGTGCAGATTTGTCAAAAGGCATGGGTTTGGGATGGATTTGGAGCGCGTACAACCTGCTGATGCTGGGGATTGCCTTGCTGATTTTGGTGGATATTCCTAAGCCGGACATTTACGAATGGTTCAATTTACGCAGGGTTGTACAACTGAATATTGGCGGTAAAAGTTTTTGGGGTATAACAACTGTAATTTCGGAAAGTGGCGCGGAAGTTGCTTTGACACAGTGGCCAAGTTTTGCGGTGAAAAATAAAGGCAGTAAAGAGAGTTTTACAGCAGCAGAGATTTTGCCAAAATATGCCGTTCCGACAACTTTATCCCAGGGTAAAATAAAAGCGCTCCCTCGCAGTGCGACAGTCAAAGCAAGTATATCTGTAGGGGCGTCTGTTGTTGAGTTGGGCACTGAGCGTCGTTTGGCCAAAGGTTTGATTGATTGCGATTCGGCGACTTTGGAAATTATGGAAGAGAACTGTTTTATTCCTGTGGCTAAGATTGAGTTGGTGAGCGATAAATCTCTGTTGGAGTCGAGTTTTCGGGATGGAAAAGAGTGCAGTTTTGTGGAATTTCCCACTGTGCGAATTGCGTTCGATCGCCTGAACATTAGCCAGCACCGCTGTTTGATCGAAATGCTGTACTGTCGCCCGGGCCAGTGGCAGCGACAGGAAACTCCCGGAGAATGGCGCTCGCTGTGGCTGTTGTTGAGAATTGCTTTGAAACCGAGGGCTGTTTTTGAGAGGAATAGGGCAGTTAGACCGATCGCAGTTTCGCAACTTTAGATCGAGTTTCCATCCCGCGCGGCTTGCACCAAACCTTTATCGCGCCAACAAACAATCCCATCAAGCTGCCCCCGCCAAAGAACAATGGTACATTTTATAGCAACCGCCAAGACGGTTAGGACGTTGTTAGGAATGAGAATTAAATAACTTAGAATTTTGATGGTTCTTGTGGGATGGGCGTCCCGCCCGTCCAGAAAGGGCGGGCGGGACGCCCAACTCACAAACTTGTGTAAATTATTTAATTCGCGATCCTTAATGGCTGACACGATTGATTTTATTGCTTCTTCCTTCTTCCTTCTGCTATACATAGACAAATGACCAGAACTTGTTTTTTAATTAATCGGCACAAACTCGTAACCGTAACTGGTGCGATTTCCGGGTTTAACAGTTACTAATTGAACTGCGCGATTACGATCGCCCGAAGGTAAAAACCGAATCGGGCCCGATGCTCCTTTTGCCGAAAAATCTGACGCCGATAAAGCTTGTTGAATGCCTGTACGAGTCGGATTGCGCCCTAAACCAACAATTAACGCGATCGCCGCATCGTAGGCTAAAGCTGTGCGCCAACTTACTTCAGCATTCCAAAGTTGTTTGGATGTTTGGGGAAAGTTTGACTGCGGATCTGCGAGAATGTGCCAAGGAACAGCCAGCACCATATCTGTTGCTCCTGCGCCACCGATTTGCAGTGTTTTAGCAGTATAAGCACCGTCTCCCGCTAGTAATGGCAGCCGTTTGGCGTTTACTTGCACTACTTGCAAAGCTTGGTCGATCGTGGCTGAATTGGATGCTAACATAATAACTTCTGCTCCTTGGGCGATCGCAATTTTAACGCTCTCGGCAGCATTAAAATTGCCCTTAGCAAAGTCAAATTCGCCTACTATTTGTCCTCCATCTCCGTAAATAGCAGTAGTGAATTCACTTTTTAAAGATTTGCTATAATTGCTAGCAGAATTGAAAAATACAGCAGCTTTTTGCTTTTGCAATTTTCCCAGCATATAGCGGGAAAGAGCATTAGCCGCAAACCTATCGCTCGGCACTGTGCGAAATATATTGTTACCCACTCCTGAAAGCTGCACCGACGTACTTGTCGGAGAAATTGCTACTAATTGTTTTTGCTGGTAAATCTTGCTGGCTGCTAAGGTTGTATCTGAACCAAAATGCCCGATTACTCCTAAAATTTCCGAGTTATTTGCTAAAGCAGTGGCAATTTGGGCAGCAATTGCTGGGTTGTTGTCATCGTTAGCAATTAGCACTTTTAAGGGAGTACCGCTAATGCCGCCGCTTTGGTTGATTTCATTTTGAGCTTGAGCTACCCCCCGCATAATTTCTAGAGCAGCATTGATATCGCCACCAATGGGAACTGCGGCGGCAATTGTGTAGGATTTTTGGTTGCCAATACGGGCGTTGTTGAGGTAAATTAAGGCTTCTGGATCGTTGCGATTAGCTTGCAGGGAAGTTTCCATGTTGGCAATAGCTGCGCTGTAGTTGCCAGATGCGATCGCCTGTACTGCTGCTTGTTTGGTTGTTGTGGCTTGCTCTGGAAGTAACAGTTTTTGGCCAGCACTCAGACGCTGCTCAATGGCCAGCTCTGATTGCGGGGAATTCCCCGTCGGAGGCTTGGGAATTGTCTGATTTGGGGGTGATGAACCTCCGAGATTGATGCCGCCTCGGCTTGTCAGCCACCAAATACCTGCACCGGCTAGCCCGATCGTAATTAGGAGGGATAAGATGAGAACAGCAGTTTCATTTTTTTGTGACATAATTTTACATTTTTAGATTTTTGAAATAACGAAGTCATTACTCATTGTCATTAGTTATTAGGAGCAAGTAAAAAACATTGATCGAGGAGAACAAGTGATTTTAACTTGGCGATCCCGAATTGATGTAGGGTGCGTCAGATAGAGTGATTGTATCTATCAATTGATGCTCTCGGAGCTGAGGCACCCTGCAAGCCTAAAATCCAGTAGTCACTACTCCCTTATTATATGCGATCGCCCGGACATGATATAATTCAGTAACATTGGCATAGTCAAAATAGCGATCGCACTGTTTAGTCTGAATGCTTTCAAGGTGGTTCCATCAGAAAAGTGCAGGAATTTTTATAAGTTACGGCTTCAAAGATTAGTGAACCCTACCCTGCAAGAGCGCCACTTCCTCCATTCCAAATTTAGTTAAGCAGGCAAGAAATGATAACTGGTGGATTAGATAAAACGCTGAGTGTTGGAACAGAATTATACAATCTGAGGTGAGTAAACCTGAGAACTACCTTGAAAAACACCTAGGGGGCTAACTCTTCAGTCCTGTATTTAGTTACAAATTTTTACGTTAAAGTTGGGTATATATCATAAACCTTTCAAAAAAAGCTTTTCTTAATTATATCTTTATTTTTCTCCGCGAGTGGGAGTGGGAGGGAGGCTGTAACAGCAAAGGGTTGGGTAAAATAATTAAAGTTTGTTGAAATTTATAAAAATAGCTGCAATACTTTGTAATGTAAAGAGGAAAGTTGAAAAATATCTAAAGACAAACTAATTGGATTGCGATGTCGCTAAGGTAGTATATATGACGGTTTGTCACAGAAAAAGAGTGTTAAGCTCCGCTAAGCTCAGCAAAAGTAAAAGCTCGCTATTTCATTAAGTTCGATCGATAACAAAGGCTAAGGTAAAGTTCATGGCAAACTCAGTTTTAAATCAGCCAAACGCAGCAGGAGTGCAGTGGCAGCCAAAAGATATTATCCGCGGTCTAGTGTGGAAAATTGCGATCGCAACCTGGCTGTTAATGGCAGTAGGCAGCGCCACGCGAGTGATGAATGCGGGGCTCGCTTGCCCCGACTGGCCGCTGTGCTACGGTCAATTAATACCTGCAGCGCAAATGAATTTGCAGGTATTTCTGGAATGGTTTCACCGGTTGGACGCAGCAGCGATTGGCTTGAGCGCGATCGCACTTTTAGGACTATCTTTGTTTTACCGCAGCCGCCTGCCAAAATGGCTGCCTTGGGCGAGCGCCGGAGCACTATTTTTAATCGTTTTTCAAGGCGTCTTGGGCGGCTTGACAGTAACACAACTGCTGAGATTTGACATCGTTACCGCTCACTTGGGAACAGCTTTACTATTTTTTGGCGCCCTCCTAGTCATCGGTTTCATGCTGACTCCCTACGAAGCTACAGGAAATGTCGGCAAATTAGCTTGGGTAAGTTCGATCGCAGCATTGTTAGTTTACCTGCAAAGTTTGCTAGGAGCATTAGTAGGCTCTAGATGGGCACTGCACCAATGTTTGGACTCCTCAGAATTGTGCTCGGTAATGAACAGCCACATCGCCGGTATCGTACCAGCTACAGCAGCGACTTTAGCCGTAGCAGTCATGGCTTGGCGGCAGCCTGCACTGAGTCCAAACTTGCGAAAACTGGCTAACTGGGCGAGTGTTTGCCTCCTTGCTCAATTAGTTCTGGGATTAGCAACTTTCCGGCTGCACCTTCAGGTAGAACCGCTGACAGTCGCCCACCAAGCAGTCGGTGCTGCTTTGCTGGGAACCCTGATAGCTTTTAGTGTTTTAGCTTGGCGCGATCGAGTTTTATCAGCTTGAGAGTAATATTATGTCCGGTAGCATCGTTATTATTATAATCCAAGGTCTTGTAGGGGCGGGTTCACCATGATTCTCGATAAAAGCCAACAGTTTCATAAACCCGCCCCGCCCATACAAGCACCAATCAACCGGACACTCTCTAAAACGCAGATTTATCTATTCCTTGAGTAAGAGAGGGCTGATTTATCTCTCGTCGGTGGGGGCGGGTTTATTAATCCTTTTAGCTACTGCAGATATCTCTCGTAAAACCCGCCCCTACGAACCAATGACAACTAACTGACAACTGAAAACTAACAACTAATAACCGATGCAAGAAGTTCTTACAAACAATAGCCCCCGCCTCCACGAAAACTTTTCGCAAGTGGTGAAAAGTTACTATCAACTAACAAAACCCAGAATTATTTTACTGCTGCTAATCACCACCTCAGCAGGAATGTGGATGGCCGCCAAAGGAGAAGTCGATCCGCTATTGCTGGTATCAACTATTACTGGAGGCGCTTTAGCTTCTGCGTCGGCGAATACGATTAATTGTGTCTACGACAGCGACATCGACTATATCATGGAGCGCACCCGGTGGCGGCCGATTCCTTCGGGGCGTGTCAAGAAGCGCGATGCTTTGATATTTGCGATCGCCCTAGCTACAATATCCTTTACATTGCTCACAGTTGTTGCCAACTTATTAGCCGCATTGCTAGCAATGTCAGGCATCCTTTTCTATGTCCTAATTTATACCCACTGGCTGAAGCGTCACAGCGTGCAAAACATCGTCATCGGCGGTGCAGCAGGGGCGATTCCCCCGCTAGTTGGATGGGCTGCGGTTACGGGAGATTTGAGTTGGGGTGCGTGGCTGCTGTTTGGGATTATATTCCTGTGGACACCGCCGCATTTTTGGGCATTAGCAATGATGATTCGCGATGAATACAAGGAAGTAGGCGTGCCCATGTTACCGGTAATTGAGGGCGACGAAGAGACAGCCCGCCAAATTTGGATTTACACGCTATTGATGATTCCTGCAACTTTCCTGCTAGTTTATCCCCTGCATTTAGCGGGCGCGGTGTATGCGGGAACAGCTATTTTCCTCGGTGCTATTTTTGCCCAAAAAGCTTGGTTGCTGTTGCAGACTCCAGAGGATAAGATTGTTGCGCGATCGCTCTTCAAATACTCTATTCTGTATCTGATGCTATTGTGCGCGGGAATAGTGGTTGACAGTTTACCTGCGACTCATAATTTTACTACTGCTGTTGTACAAAATGTGCAAACTTTGATTAGTGCAGTTGTGATGTAGTAATCAGTTAAATTGCCATGATTAAAATGAAGCCCGCATCTTGCGGGTTTTGTTTATGGTAAAATAGTGGTAGTCATTCTCCCATCTGCGTTAATCAGCGTGCATCTGCGGTTAAAAAAGAGCGAATACCTATCCTGTCAATAACTGAGGATATTGTGATGACGTTACACGAGTATGATGTTGTTGCCTTGATCGCAGAAATTCAGGCAATCCATAAAGCAACCTATCAGACCATTTTGCTCAGACCGGGACAAGTTGGCACTATTCTTATGAGCTTTGACGATCGCGCTTATCTAGTAGATTTTGCGGATGCTCAAGGTAATACCTATGCAATGGAAACCATTCCCTCAGAAAAACTTATGCAACTTGTTTATGAGCCACTTCCTGTTTACGCCTAACCTACAAATAATACCTTGCTTCTAGACGCTTGGCTTCTGCTGCTTGATGGATCAAATCAGTTTCAATTTCTGCGGTGTTGGCATGATAGTAGGTGAGTGCGGCGTAGACTTCGGCGAGGGTGAGATGTCCGATGCGATCGCAAATCTCTTCAGCAGTCAATCCTCGCTTGTACCAGGTTACAATCCGACGAAGGGTAACGCCTTTACCGACGATGTGAGGACATCCACCATGCAGTCCGGGAGTGCGTGTAATGAGCGTACCAATGTCAATAGATACTGCTGTGGTCATAAACTATCGAAGTTTGAATGGACTGATCTCTATTACAGCATAGCGATCGCAGAATTCGCGGTGTGAGTTTTGGGCGATAAATGAAGTAAGCTAGAGACAAAGGTTTTAAACAATTTTAACCAATGCCAGCATCCGTTGCTTATCTGTTTGACAGAATCACAGTGAACCCCAGACAATGTGGCGATCGTCCCTGCATCCGGGGAAAGCGGATTCGAGTCATCGATATCCTAGAGTTGCTAGCTGCGGGTGAGCAAATTTTTGAGTTTCTCGAAGAATTGCCAGACTTGGAAGTTGACGATATTAAAGCTGCGCTTCTGTATGCAGTCCGCAAGCTCGACCATCCCGTTTTAGCCGCATGACAATTTGGTTGAATGCTCATTTATCGCCAGCCATTGCTGTGTGAATTACTGCTACTTTTGGTTAAATACATTAGCGATCGGCGGTATTTTTCTATTCTATTGGGTATTATACCGCAACTGCGATACAATTATAAGTTAGGCATACAGCTAATATTCTTTCCAAACAATGAAGCGCTCCTGGTAGTTTCTGTAAGGAATTAGGGCTTAGGGAAGCTTCTCAAGTCTAATAAATCCAAATTTGACTTTCACAAAAAAAATGGTTAGCGATCTTGACAACTTACTTTCAGAGATAGCAGAACTTAGTGGAAAGGAGATGCAAAATAAAAGAAATGAGTATGCACGAAAAATAATTCAATTTCAAAATCTTTCTAATTCAAATTTTTCGTCGCAAATTTTATTTGCCTCTACCAATACTCCGCAACAAAAGCAGTTTGTTGCGGCGTGTTTACTCCGGCTTCTTTGTCGCAATGAAAATGCGATTTGGGACGATTTAGATTTTCGCAACAAAACCTTTAATATTTTTGACGAACAGCTTTCCGAAATTTACCCAAGTCTAAAAATAGGAGAGAGAACAGAAACTCATGAGAAGCTTTCTCACCTCAAAGATATTGAGAGAAAAATGCTTGAGGAATTCAATGTAATTGTATCAAATCTGACAAGCCTAAAGCTTGCAGTTGAGTATCGCAACAACATCATGAAAACATTGAAAAAGCCCATAAATAAATTTTTTCTATATAATTTCATCGATGCTCCTCTTCTCTCTGGTGAAAGGCTGGATGAGCTA
Source organism: Microcoleus sp. B5-D4 (assembly GCF_036705145.1). NCBI lineage: Bacteria > Bacillati > Cyanobacteriota > Cyanophyceae > Oscillatoriales > Microcoleaceae > Microcoleus > Microcoleus sp. B5-D4. Next base: position 39,399 of record NZ_JAUBTV010000042.1, read on the forward strand.
TTTGAGGCCCTAAAGTCTTATGAAGAAACATCTGGTGTGGCTCGCATGGAAGTATTTCAAGATGTAAACAATATTTTTTCTATGTATATACATGATGTTGACCAATGCCATTCAGAGTTTGCTTCCCTTTGCCTAAGAAGCGCATTCAAGAAAATCCATAGTTTAATTTGTGATGATTTTGGCAAGAGTGACATTATAAAACCAGCAAATGTGAAGTTGTTGCATCCTGACCGAAAATATCCTTTTTATAAGATAAATGAGCGAATTGAACTGAAACTCGTTTTAAAGAATGAAGGCTTGGGATATGCGTTTGATGTCGAAATTGAAGTTGTGGATGCAGATGGATTGACAACAGAATTTAATCAGACTGTTGCAACAGAAATGAAGATTGAGAGCATCAATATAATTTTGCCAGTTGTAGTTTCACGTACTAAAACTGCAAATCCAAGCTTACTAATTCACTATTCATGGCGCAATTATGATAATCGTGAGGGTTTTGAAGAAGAACTATTTGAATTTGAATCCCAAAAAGAAGATATTGATTGGGATGGGTTGAAATTTAGAAGACCTTATAGCTTGCAAGCCGTTGAGACAGAAGAAGAACTTGTTGGTCGAAAAGAACTGGTAGCAAATATATATGCCAACTTGATTTCAGATACTATTCAATCAGTTATGATATTTGGACAAAAAAGAGTTGGCAAGACATCCATAGCGAAAGCAATAGCTAATAAAATTCAGAAGGAAATAGATTTTGTTCCTATCTTTGTCAAAGTTGGCGATTTAGATAAAACCTCTCCCAGGAACTTTATCAAAACCCTCGGTGAGGCAATTGTAGAAGAGACGCAATATCATAATCAATTAAGTAAATCGGGAATTGATAAACCTGTTTTCGACGAAGTTTTATCTCCTCCACTTGCTACCTATTTTAAACGCATAAAAAGGCTTTTTTCTAAACTTAAATTCATTATTATTATTGATGAATTTGATGAAATACCTAGTGAGCTGTATCGTTATACAGACATTGGCAATACGTTTTTTCACAACATTAGGAGTTTAAGTCAAGAGGGAACTCAAATTGGCTTTATACTCATTGGCGGAGAAAATATGCAAATTATCCGTGAATCCACTGATAGATTAAATCTTTTTCACCCTGTTCAGGTTGATTACTTTGACAAGGAAAGATTCTTTGGAGACTTCAAAGAACTGATAAGGTATCCTGTCCAAGATATACTTGAGTTTAGTGATGGATCAATCGATGAGATATACAGACTAACTGAAGGGAATCCATTTTTCACAAAATTTGTCTGTGATAAATTATTCAAGCAAGCTTGTGACAAAAAGGATTCATATATTTCAATTGATGAAGCTAAAGAGGCAATAGCTAGTTCCATAGAATCACTTGATACGATAAATGTTAATCACTTTTGGATTGATGGCATTTGGGAAGAGCAATGTGAAAGAAGAGATCAAACCCAAACTCAAAGAAGAAAGTTTTTAATAGCATATGCGGAGATCAAGCGTTGTAGCGGAAGAGTTAGACGGCAAGAAATTCTTAAGTCTCGGATTCTAACTGATGTTGCAACTGAGGCTATGATTGAGAACTTTATTAACAGAGGTATTCTTTTAGATGATGAAGGAGATTTTCGCTTAAAACCTGAGCTATTCGATGAATGGCTTGTTCAAAGAGGTAGTCAATTACTTACTAGCAGTTTATCGGATGCTAATGCTCTTGAAGAGTTAAAGAGTAAAGAAGATAAGGCATTTGTAACAGACAGAGAAATTATTGGTTTAACTAAGAATTGGGATTTATATCGAAGCACAGAAATCACGCCTTCTCATGTACGCGCTTGGCTAGATCAATTTTCGGATAATCTAGAGCGTCGTCTCATGTTTAAATTACTGGAGAATGTCACATTTTACAGTGAAATTAAAATTCGAGAAAAACTCAGAATTATTCACAAATTCACAAAAAAAGATATAACTTTCTCTATTAAGGAGGATCAAAGACGTAGCCGTGAAGTCTTGTTGAGTAGTTTTGACAATCCCGCAAAAAGTAGTTCTTCATATGCACGTATGTATGCCGCTGAAAATAAGGTTATTAGTAGTCATGTGGCTTCATTAGAAGATATTCCTAAAAGCTTAGATCAAGACCATGAGAAAAGAATTTCTGCAATAGTGTTTATTGATGACATAATAGCATCAGGTGGATCTATCATTGATGGCATTGAGAAGCTAAATCTAATATGTGGGAAGACCATAGAGGGAAGGAACATTAAAGTTGTTATAGCCACTATCTGTGGTCTTGAATCAGGAAGAGAAGCTATAGAAAGAACGGTGGAATCAAAAATACCCTTTAAAGTTGAAATATATATATGTGATACTCTTGATGACTCTAATCGTTGCTTTACTGATAACTCATTAGTTTTCGATGATGAGGGAGAAAGGCGGAGAGCAAAAGAAATCGCACATAAATATGGTGTAAAGCTACAGAAAAAAGGTCCTCTTGGCTTTGATGGAGGGCAATTGCTAGTTGTATTTAAGGATACCTGTCCTAATAACTCACTTCCGATATTGTGGTGCCATGTTGAATCTTCATGGACACCATTGTTTAGAAGACATTAAAATCTTGATTTGAGTAGACATCAATTGAGTTTATATGCCTAACACTGCGTTGGTGCGGACGGTTCGGTGGGTGTTCGAGATTATCTGCCGCCGCACAACTTTACCGTTAGACTGCTAAATCTGAGTTGGGTAGTGGCTTGAATGTATCTACAGCACTTTCCAGGTAAGTGAAGTACAGAGAAACCGGGTTTCTTGAATAAAACCGATTTCTGGCGAGAAATCCAGAAGAAACCGGGTTTCTGGGGTGTACTTCATCAACCTGGAATCCGCTGTATCAAATTCCAACTAACAGGTGAATGCCATGCAAGCCAAACTTCAAGAACAACTTTCTCCTGCTGATGCTGCAGTCATTTTGAGACGCTTGCCAGAACCAATTCAAGTGGCTCCGATCGCGCGTGCTGCCGAAATTGAATATCCGATCGCCATTTCGATCGCCATTTCGATCGCCAATTTTCTCGACACAGAAGCATTAGGTTTCGTAAATTGCAAACCAGGACGCGGGCAGTAAAATCGAGAAGTCCCAGGCGATGAAGTTCGAGATAAGGTGAAAGCCCGATCGCTAAAATGATGAATAGATTTTGCTGCCAAGATAACCATGACCACCATCACCCTCAACCTCTCTCCCGAACTCGAACACCAGATCCGCACTGAAGCATCTCGACAGGGCGTTGAACCCGATCGCTACATTCTCAACACCCTGCAAGAACGCCTCCAGCCTAGACTTCCAACCACCCAACCTACAGAAGCCGACTTGCTGCAACAAATTAACATCGGCTTTAGTGCACAAACCTGGGAAGAATACCATGCCCTCATCGCCAAGCGTCATGCCGAAACCCTGACTCCCGAAGAACACAAGCAACTGATCCAAATGAGCGATCGCCTTGAACAACTCAATGTTGCCCGCATTCAAGCCTTAATTCAACTCGCAACCTTCCGCAACCAACCTCTGACGGAGCTCATGCAAACCCTCGGCATCCATCCTCATCCCGATATCGTTGATTATGCCTGAATCCCGCCTCACACAGCAGCAACGAAAATTCATTAAACAACGCGCCAATGGTTGCTGCGAGTATTGTCTCAGTCAAGCTAAATTCTCTCCAGACCCCTTCTCCATTGAACACATTATCCCTCGCTCCAAAGGTGGCACCAGTGATTTGGATAATCTGGCGATCGCAGCTCATGGGTGCAACAACTTCAAATACAGTCAATCGATTTTAGATTTTAGATTTTAGATTTTAGATTTTAGATTGACCCCACGAATAAATGCGGGGGCAATAAGTGATTTTCGATTTTCGATTTGGGATTGATTCCACGGATAAATCACGTGGCGGGTACCACCTTTGAAATTCTTGGTCATAGTGAGGAGATCGACCCCATTACAGGTAGCTCTGTGCCACTTTATCATCCTCGACAGGATAACTGAAGCGAACACTTTACTTGGAGCCGCGATTCGACTCAAATGTTGGGTTTAACACCGACTGGACGCGCTACCATCGATCGGCTGCAACTCAACCGAGAAGGAGTAGTCAATCTTCGAGGAGTCCTGCATTCTATCGCTCTACATCCACCTCACAATGATTCGTAATTGAATATCCGATCGCAGCGGCGATCGAAATTGCGATCGCCCTAATCTCGACACACGTTACACCAACGCCCCTAACGCTTTCAATGTCGATTTCTGAGCATTCCTCAATCCCGTTGCCCCTTGAATATTCATACCTTCAAACAGCCGATCGCCCATCAACGTCCTAATACAGCCACCAGTTGCTACATCCCACACTTTAATGGTGCGAATGATAAATTAGGTCTTTTGGGCAATGATATAAACATGATTTTCAGGATACTGGTCATATTCGAGATGGCGGCAGGTGCAATGATGCTCAACCAGAATTTGCAGGAAAGTATCTACACCCAAAGTGCTGTAATCAAAGTCTTGACCTTGAAATGCTCCCGAAACCTCGCTGCTTGTATGTCCGCCGCCACAAGTGAACAGGAGCACTCCATTGGGTTCAAGCGCATCGCATAGCTTTTGTATCACAGGCGCTTGCTTGTTGATTGGCAGATGAAACGTGCTATCCCACGCTGCAATCAGGCTGTAAAGTTTCGGCGGCAGCCAATCACAAATGTCTTCCCGGTAAAACGTGATTTCTGGATGTAGCCGCTGGGCTAAATCGATCATTTCCCTAGAAATATCAAGTCCTTCAGGCTGAAATCCATGCTTGGATAAACTGTTAATAAAACGTCCGCTGCTTCCACACCCGACATCAAGTGCTGCGTGCTGCTTAGAAGTAAATTTGATCGCCCGTTCTAATTGGGCAATCCCGTAGGTTGAATCTTGATGCTGAGTTTGCCACCATTGGGCAATTCGGTCGTAGCGGGCCGATGTATCATTTGGCTCCATAGAGTGACCTCATAAGTGTCGCGAATTAAATAATTTACACAAGTTTGTAGGGAGTAGGGGTTGGGCACTCTTAGCCCGCCCTTTCTGGACGGGCGGGACGCCCATCCCACAAGAAGCATCAAAATTATAAGTTATTTAATTCTCATTCCTAAGTGTCGATCGAGATTTTCAGGACAATTAAAATCTTTCTCCACGGTACACCCAGACTACACGATCACCCCTAACCCTCTCAAGGTCGCTTTTTGAGCGTTTGTTAATCCCGCCCGGCCTTGAATATTCATTACATCTTGAACACTACCAAACTTTTTAATGTTTCAATTTCGGGCTGTCAGTGGGAAAGTGGCGATTTCAGTTGCCGATTCTGGGAGAGGGGGGCGTAGACAAAGATAAGTTAGCGGCCCTAACAGCGGAACTAGAGACACTGCCCAAAAAATGCGATCGTCCGAGAGTCCACGGCGTGCCATGTCGTCTCCCAAAAGTGAGGGAAATATTACAGCCATCAAGCAACAATCCCAAGTTATTAAATGTACAAAAGGAATTGACTGCCACTGCTTGACATAATCTCCCCAATCTCCATTTAACCAAGCCCAAGCTAACAGCCAGATAGTAGTTAATAAAAGTACAATCCCTGTCCAGCGGGAGTCTGATATTTTGATCAACATATCTTTGCGACCGGAAAATTGTGGCTGGGGCTGGCGGAGGAGTAAGTAGGGAATTAAGCCGATGATACCGGCGCCGTTGGAAGCGATGAAAGCAGGCCCAGCGGATATATTTTGGGTTTTCTCATCAATGAATAGGAAGCAAGCGTAGACCATCGGCCACACTCCCATGAGAGCGAATATGGTAACAAGGTAGGGGTTGATTCCTTCTAGCTGGAATTTGAGCATTTTTTCCATAACTGTTAGCGTTCCGGGCTGATCGAGAGGAGCTAGCAGCAAGGTGTAGGCAATAAATGTTGCCCACAGCAACCCCAGAAACAGTTTTGTTTTCATCATATATAACGAGTAGTGGAAGCCGACTAAAGTAAATTATGGTAAAGTAGCCGCCGAGTTAGCGCCGTCTATCTTAGGTAATAAGCAGTTCGATTGGAACAGCGGCGGGAAACCCCGTTTTAGTTCGGGGATGAAATGCTCTACAGCAGCCGATCCTTACTTTAGGCAGACGCAGGAGCCGCGTCAGGAGAGATACATTTTAAAGAATCGGTTGTTTTTATTACAAAACCCCCCTTAGAAAAGGAGTTTCAGCGGTGAAATTAATATCTGTAGAGGAATTCAAAGCACTGGTACAACAATCTCCTGGATTGTGCGTATCAATTTATATGCCAGTCGCTCAAGGAACAGAAATTCAACAAAATCCGATTCGGTTCAAAAATTTAATCAGAGAGGCTGAAGACCAAATAGTAGAGTACGGATTTGACAAAAAAGAAGCTGCCCAATTGCTAGAGCCAGTCCGAGCAGAAATTGACCAGGAAAACTTTTGGGAAAATCAAAGCAACCTGCTGGCGATTTTTGTCGGTTCGGGATTTTTCCGCTACTATACCTGTCCGGTGAATTTTGACGAATTAGTGGTTGTGAGCGACAATTTTCACGTCAAACCGCTGATGCCTATGCTGACAGGAAATAATTTATTTTATGTTTTAGCTCTCAGTAAAAAGGAAGTGAGGCTGATTCGGTGTACGGCTTACAGTGCTCGGGAAGTTGAAGTTGAAAACTTGCCGAAAAGCCTTGAGGAGGCTTTGCGATATGACCCGACTGCTAAAGATGGTCAGTTTCGGATTGCTACTTCAAAAGGAGGCACTAATAATTCTTTTCAGCAGCCGGGAAGTTTTCACGGTCAAGGAAGTCCAGACCGAGATGAACCCCAGCAGGAAATATTGCAGTATTTCCACATAATTGATGCGGCGCTGCACGAATATTTGCGAAATAAAAAAGCTCCTTTAGTGTTAGCTGGAGTGGAATATTTGCTCCCGCTTTACCGAGAAGCCAATACCTACCCGCATTTACTTGAAGAAGGAATTACAGGCAGTCAGAAACTTCTCAAGCCGGAAGAGTTGCGGGCCGAAGCTTTGCCGCTGGTGGAACCTTTGTTTTTGCAGGCTCAGTCAGAGGCGATCGCACAATACCACGATCTCACAGGAAGCGATAAAATTTCTGCTGATTTGAAAGAAGCTGTTTCGGCTGCTTATTTTGGACGAGTCGATCGACTATTTGTTGCTCTTGGCGTTCAGCAGTGGGGTAGTTTTAATCCCGATACGAACTCGGTACAAATCCACCCAGAGGCAGAATTGGGCGACGAAGATTTGTTGAATGCTGCAGCAATTCAAACTATTCTCAACGGCGGAACTGTTTACGCTATGCCGCCGGAACAAGTGCCGGCCGAGGCGCCTTTAGCTGCTATTTTCCGCTATTAATTTACCCGGTTTAAACCAATGGAATCTACTTCAATGACAAATTCCGACAAACAAAACCAAACTAACACCAGCGATACGGAACGCTGGGCATCTTTAATAGGGGGCGGGGCGCTGGTGCTTTTTGGTTTGTCGCAGCGTTCACTCAGAGGTGCTTTGCTGGCGGCTGCGGGCGGCGGTTTAGCGGCGCGCGGACTGGGGGTTGTGGAGGGTTTGCAGTCGGCTGCCGATCCGAATCAAAGCATTAAAGTTGAAAAGACGGTGACGATCGACAAACCGGCTGATGAATTGTACCGTTTATGGCGCAATTTTGAAAATTTGCCTCGGTTTATGAAGCATCTCAAACACGTTACTGTCATCGATGAAAAACGTTCTCACTGGATTGCCAGCGCGCCGATGGGCAATAGTGTGGAATGGGATGCCGAGATTGTCCGCGAAGAAGAAAATCGCTTAATTGCTTGGGCGTCTGTGGAAGGATCTGATGTTGACAATTCGGGTTTTGTGCGCTTTCAACCGGCACCCGCAGGACGCGGTACTGAGGTAAAAGTTGTGATCGAATACAATCCTCCGGGCGGTGCAATTGGTGCTGGTGCTGCTAAACTATTTGGCGAAGCTCCCGAACAGCAAATTGCCAATGATTTACGTCGCTTTAAGCAGTTGATGGAAGCTGGGGAAATAGCGACTACGGAAGGTCAATCTTCGGGCCGCAAGTAAGTTAGATGGTGTCTCCGGATCTAACTAACATCTTGCACTATTCTCAGAACAGGCAAGATGCCTGTTCCACAAAGAATTAATTTATTGTGGGGAGTAGGGGTTGGGGAGGAGATCCCGCCCATCAAAAACTTATTGAACAGGGTGCAAGATGTCAGATATAACTAACATCTTGCACCATTCTCAGAACAGGCAAGATGCCTGTTCCACAAAGAATTAATTTATTGTGGGGTGGGCATCCTGCCCGCCCATAAAAAGCTTATGGAAAATGGTGCAAGATGTCAGATCTAACCATCTTTGTTGTTTACCTGATTAGCTGATGTCATCTCAAGTGATTTTCGGAAATGCGGGCGCTGAAGGTGCAAGTCGGGGCGGTTGGTTTGCGGGTCATTTTATTACCCCTGAAAACGACGCGCGATCGACTTCTGTTTTAGAGGTAAAATGGGGCACTCACCCCGCCGGAGATTGTAGGACTCAGTGGGCGGTAAATGCGGCAGCCACGACGCTTTCTATCCTGGTAAAAGGGCGGTTTCGCCTACAATTTCCCGAACAAGAAATCTTGCTTTCTCGCGAAGGAGATTATGCTCTCTGGCTGCCGGGAGTGCCTCATTATTGGTCTGCCGAGGAGGAGTCGGTAATCGTGACTGTGCGGTGGCCTTCCCTACCGGGAGATAGTTCGGGAATTAAGAATTAACTTTAATTTCGGGAACCAAAACGCGGCCGCTATAACCTGCGCGCTGGTAGCGATTGATCGCCTCGGATGCGATCGCACCCGCTTTCCCACTCTCCACCAAGGCTACGCAAGCACCGCCAAAACCTCCGCCCGTCAGCCTTGCGCCGAAGACTCCGGGGATTGACTGCAAGATTGCCGCCAGCGTGTCTACTGCCGGCACCGAAACTTCGTAGTCGTCGCGCTGACTGGCATGGGAAGCATTCATTAACTCGCCAAAACGTTTTGCTGGCAAAGATTTTACCGCTTCGAGTACGCGGTTGTTTTCAGTAACTACGTGCCGCGCTCGTCTTCTGAGGGGTTCCGGCAATACTTCGACAGCTTGAGGATCGGCGATATCCCTGAGAGCTTTAACTCCCAATATCCGCGCGGATTCCTCACACTCGGCGCGTCGCTGGTTGTAGCCGCTTCCTGCTGCCAGTTCGTGGCTTTCGCCACTGTCAATTATTAAAATTTCTGTGTTTGTGGGAAAAGGTATCGGGCGGCATTCGAGGCTGCGGGTGTCGATCAATAGCATGGTGTTGGTGTCTGCTAAACTCGACGCCATTTGATCCATGATGCCGCAGTTCAAGCCGGCATATCGGATTTCGACTTGCTGTCCGATTTGAGCTAGCCGCACGTCGTCTAGGGGGAGGTTCAGCAGCGCGCGCAGTCCTCTGAGGGTTGCTATTTCTAAAGCGGCGCTGCTGGACAAACCGGCTCCGATCGGCACAGTCGAGGTAATGTAGAGATTTATTGGCGGTACTTTGTATCCTTCTTTTTCTACAAGTCTGAGGCAGCCACAGATATAACTGACGAATTTTTGCGGTATGGTATCGTCGTCTGAAAAATTTATGAGTTCGTCATATTCTGCTGAATAAACATGGTGTCGATCGTCACTGCTGAAGCCGATTTGTACTGTTGTGCGCTGGGGAATCGCAGTTGGAAGTACAAATCCATCGTTGTAGTCTGTGTGTTCGCCCAGCAGGTTTACTCTTCCGGGTGCGCTGGCTGTGGTTTGGGGTAATGTACCAAATACTCGTTGGAATTTCATTTTTGGGGAATTGGTAATTGGTTCTTGGTTATTTGTTATTGGTTATTTGGAAAAACAGCTATCCGTGTATCCGTGCCTTCCGTGTCGTGCTGTTGGGAATTGGGAAAAAATTAATTTATTTTTTATCGTTTATCCTTTTATAGTGCCCATGTTTTTTGGTTAATTCAACCCCTGTTAACAAAAATAAACATGACCGTAGGTTAGGAAAAGATATAGAGCTGTGATAGAATGACAGGCTAAGATTTCTCCAAAAATTCAAAAAATGCGATCGACCAGACCCCGGAAACAGTTTGCTCAACATTGGCTCAAAAGCGAGAAAGCCTTAGATAAGATTGTGAAAGCGGCTTCTTTGGATCGCGATCGTGTCCTGGAAATTGGGCCGGGCACGGGGATTTTGACTCGGCGTTTGCTGCCTGCGGCTGAGTCTGTTGTTGCTGTGGAGATCGATCGAGATTTGTGTCTCAAGCTAGCCAAACAACTCGGCAAAACCGACAATTTTTTACTCCTACAAGGCGACATCCTGGAAATGGACTTAGAGGCGGAACTAACGGCATTTCCCAAATTCCAAAATCCGAATAAAGTTGTTGCCAATATTCCTTATAATATTACTGGCCCGATTCTGCAAAAACTGCTGGGAACGATATCTGTTCCTGCGGCTAAACCCTTCGATGCGATCGTGCTATTAGTGCAGAAAGAAGTCGCCCAAAGGCTTTACGCTAAACCGGGTTCGACAGCTTTTGGCGCGCTGTCGGTGCGGGTGCAGTATTTAGCAGAATGCGAGTTAATTTGCGATGTGCCGTCTAAAGACTTTTTTCCGCCGCCAAAAGTCGATTCTGCCGTGGTGCGGCTGCTTCCCAGACAGATAGAAACTGCGGCGGTTAATCCGCGCTATTTGGAGAATTTAGTTAAGTTGGGATTTGGTAGCAAGCGCAAGATGCTGCGAAATAATTTGAAAGGGGCTGTGGATTTAGATAAACTCGTTCAATTGCTAGAAGAGTTACAGATCAATCCTCAATCTCGCGCTGAAGATTTAAGCGTGGAGCAATGGGTAAAGTTGAGCAATAATCTTATGTGCGAGGTTTGAAGTTCAGGATTGTGTTAGATACCCGAATTATTAAATAATTCGGAGATATGGGTGTTTTTTTTTATCAAGACTTTTACCTGTGACTACTAACAGTTGAATTTAGGTTTTCTGGGGTTTCTGAAAGGTTTCTTGCAGGCTAATCGGAATTTTAATAATAAATTCTGCACCTTTCCCGGGTGCAGAAATACACTGCAATTCGCCTTGATGTCTTACTGTGATAATTTGATAGCCAATAGATAATCCTAATCCCGTGCCTTTGCCTACTGGTTTAGTGGTAAAAAATGGATTAAATAACTGGTTTTTCACCGATTCGATTATTTCTGGCCCGTTGTTGCTAATTCGGATTTCTACCACTTCACTGTCTAAAAGTTTAGTAGAAATTTTGATGACGGGGCGATTAGCTTCATTGGCTGCAATCGACTGGCTGTGACTGTCATCTTCTAAAGCATCAATAGCATTAGCCAGGATATTCATAAACACTTGATTTAGCTGTCCTGGATAGCACTCTATTTGGGGTAAATTGCCATATTCTTTGATAATTTGAATTTTCCCTAAGCCCGGCTTAGCATTCAATCTGCTTTGCAAAATCATCAGTGTGCTGTCAATTCCTTCGTGAACATCGGCTAATTTCATATCGGCTTCGTCATGGCGCGAAAAAACTCGCAGCGACTTGACAATACCGAGAATGCGCTCGGCCCCGTTTTTCATAGAAATTAATATTTTTGGTAGGTCATAGATAATAAAATCTAAATCTACAGACTGGAGTTTTTCTTTAAGTGTGGGTAGGGGATTCGGATACTGCTCTTGATAGATATTCACCAATTCTAGCAAACTATCGGCATACTCGCGAGCGTGAGTAACATTCGCGTAAATAAAGTTAATCGGATTGTTGATTTCATGAGCAACTCCAGCGACCAATTGCCCCAAAGATGACATTTTTTCGCTTTGAATTAGCTTTGATTGAGCCTGCTGCAATTCAGACAAGGCTTGTTCGAGCTGTTGAGTTTGAGACTTTAACTCTGCGGTGCGTTCCTCAACTCGAATTTCTAATTCTTCTTTAGATTTTTTTAGTGCAGCTTCTGCTAATTGCCGCTCGACAATTTCCGATGCTAGGAGTCGGTTTGCCAATTCTAACTGTTGAGTTTGAAACTTTAACTCTGCGGTGCGTTCCTCAACTCGAATTTCTAATTCTTCTTTGGCTTTTTTTAGTGCAGCTTCGGCTAATTGGCGATCAACAATTTCAGCTTCTAGGAGTCGGTTGGCGGATTCTAACTGTGCGGGACTGGGAAGTGCTAGGGCTTGAGGGATTAAGTCTACCAAAAGTATGGCTGTAGCAAATGAAATAAGGGCAGTAATTGCTTTCATTGTTCCTGAAAGCCAATAGGTAGGATGCCAAAGTGTCCAGAGTTCAAATATGTGAGTGATGCCACAGGCGACGATAAAGGCTCCAAACAGGGCAAAGATCCAATCAAAGGGCAAATCTTCGCGTTTGGAAATAAAATAAATCAGTGTAATCGGGATAGAGAAATACGCGAGTGCAATGATAGAATCTGAGGCAACGTGAAGCCAGACTAACGGGGTATGCCAGAGATAGCAGTGGCCGTGAGGAATAAATGACCCGGAAGTAAAAAAAGTTTTCCACATTTCCTGCATAATATTTCCTTTGAGTTGTGAGAAAATGGACTCTGACTGGTGTCAATTAATTTCAACCAGGGGTTTCTTTCACCTGCGGCTTAATCACCTATGCGTTCATATTCTCTGCTAGCTTCCGCAAAAATCAATCTGTATCTGGAAATCATAGGCGATCGCCCCGACGGATTTCACGAACTGGCGATGGTACTTCAAAGCATAGATTTAGCCGATCGAATTGACTTGCGCGCGATCGGTACGGACACGATTCGCGTGCGCTGCGATCACCCACAAGTCCCTCCTGATAAGAATAACCTGGCCTACCGGGCGGCGGATTTGTTGGCGAAGCAATTCCCCGATGCTTTGGCGAAATACGGCGGAGTCGAGATTGTTATTCACAAGCAGATTCCGGTGGCGGCGGGGCTCGCCGGTGGTTCTGCAAATGCGGCTGCGGTTTTAGTCGGGATGGATTTGCTGTGGCAATTGGGACTTACTCAGTCGGAGTTGCAAGAGTTGGGGGGAACTTTGGGTTCGGATGTGCCTTTTTGCATTGCTGGAGGTACGGCTTTGGCAACTGGTCGCGGGGATCAACTGTCGCCACTGCCTGATTTGGGGGGCTTTTCTGTGGTGTTGGCCAAGTACCGTAACCTCAGTCTTTCTACCGCATGGGCGTATCAAACTTATCGGCAGCAGTTCAGTAGTTCCTATTGTGCAGCGGCAGATTTGGAGTGCCGCCGGCAACGGCTGCATTCGGGCCCGATGGTGGGGGCGATCGCCCAAAAAGATCGATCGAAAATTGGTCAATTGCTGCACAACGATTTAGAAAAAGTTGCTTTGCCTGTGTACCCGCAGGTGTTGCAGTTGCGGGAGGCTTTTGAGTCGGCGGGGGCTTTGGGAACGATGATGTCGGGTTCCGGGCCGACGGTGTTTGCGCTGGCCGAGTCTTCAGAGCAGGCTCAGCAGGTTTTGGAACGGGTTAAAAGTGCGATCGCTTCTCCCGATTTGGATTTTTGGGTAGCACAGTTTAGCAATACTGGGATTCGGATTTTTTCGGAGGGAAATGATGTAAAAGCGCCGATTCCGAGGGTGTAACTCGAAGAGGGTGGGATCGCGCTCGCCTGTTAAACCTGTCTAACAGGCTATGGGTCAAGATGAATCTAACTTTTCGCAGAGTGTATGGAGATCGAAGAACTGATAAAATGTCTTCAACAGAGATTTTAGTTTTGGTAAATTAACCAAAAATCTAAAATCTAAAATCTAAAATCTAAAATCGCAATGACTGATTTAACTAATCCAAATTCTACTTCTAAACCTCTGAGTTCGGCTGGAGATGCAACCTCTGCATCTTCGACGCAGCCGACGATTTTGCGGTGCGTGATTGGTTCGCTGATCGCGGGCGGGTTTGCGGCGGCTTTGTACGCGCTAACTTTGTCTATAGTCCAAACTTTTGCAAATTCCCCCATTCATTCTGACAATGTGACGGCGATTAATATTGGCGCGGCTGTGCGAACTTTAGTCATGGGGATTGTGGCTTTGGGCGCGGGTGTTTTTGCTTTTGCGTCTTTGGGTTTGATGCTGCTGGCTTTGCAACTTTTGATTCAAAAGTTCGTGAAAAAACCCACAGGTTGAAGTCTACAGGTTGAAACCATCGGGATACACAAACTCTCCTCCGCAAGGCAAAGACTGAATAGTAAAATCGAAGCAATGGAATTATTTACGATCGGACACTCCAATCTGAGTATTGAAGCGTTTGTTTTGCTGCTGCAACAACACGGAATTACGGCGGTTGCGGACGTGCGATCCCATCCGTTTAGCCGCTATTTACCTCATTTTAATAAATCCGAAATTACAGCTTATCTGTCAAATGTCGGCATTCAATATGTTTTTTTAGGCAAAGAGTTGGGCGCGAGACCGGAGGATTTAAGCTGTTACGATACTAGCGGTAAAGCGTTGTACGATCGCATAGCAGCAACTCCTCTATTTTCCGCAGGAATTCAGCGCTTACTCAAAGGCGCAGCCAACTATAAAATCTGTTTAATGTGTGCCGAAAAAGACCCGATTACTTGTCATAGAACTATTTTAGTTTGCCACAAGTTGAAAGATTTTAATTTACAGATTAATCATATTCTGTCCGATGGCAATTTAGAATCGCACCAAGATTTAGAAGAAAGACTTTTGAGCAAGTTTAACAAAGGAAAAAAAAATAATGAGCCAATTCAGCTAAGCTTGTTTGAATTAGAGCCTCAAGTTAAACAGGAAATAGTTGATTTAGAAACAGCTTATTATCGTCACGGATTGGACATCGCTTATGTCACAAAAGAAAGCAATTAATTTATTTACAATTGGTTTCACTCAAAAAAGTGCGGAGGAGTTTTTTGGGATTTTGATGCAAGCGGGAGTCCGCAGGGTTATAGATACGCGGCTGAATAATGTGTCGCAGTTGGCGGGTTTTGCTAAGCGGAAAGATTTAGAGTATTTTTTGCGAACAATTGGCAATATTGAGTACGTTCACATTCGGGATTTAGCGCCGACTCAAGATATTTTGGATGATTATAAAAAGAAAAAGGGAGATTGGGAGGTTTATGAACAGAAGTTTTTGGGCTTAATGGGCGATCGACAAATTGAACACAAGGTTTCATCGGATATTATGGACTGTGCGTGTCTGCTTTGTAGCGAACCAAAACCTCATAATTGTCACCGCCGCTTAGTTGCTGAATATCTCAGCGATAAGTGGAAAAATGTCACCATTAATCATCTGTAATTTAGGGAAAATACTGTATCATTGTGGGATGAATCTAAAATCTAAAATCTAAAATCTAAAATCGAATGACTCGGATAATTTGTCTCGCTAATTCCTGGAAACGCGGCGACAGGTGCATCGCCGGAATTAATGAGGTTAAAGGTAAGTGGGTGCGTCCAGTTTCTGACTTACCCGATGGTCAGATTCCTAAAGAAATGCGGCAGATAAATAGACTTGAACCCGCGTTGTTAGATGTTCTAGAAATTCCTCTGGCGAAGACGGGGCCAGACTTTGGGTTTGAGTGTGAAAATCTTTCTGTTTTACCGGGAAAATGGCGGCAAGTTGGGAAGGTTCCGCCAGCATATTTGTTGAAATATTGCAATAGTCAAGCATATATTTTACACAACGATTTGCGATATGTTACGGTAGAGTATATGCAGTCTTTGCCAAAAGGCGATCGCGTAACTTTGCAATTAGTCAAAGCAGTAAGATTTACGGTACAAAAGCTAAGTCAAAGATTTGAAGGTGGTAATAAATGGGAAGGATCTATTGTCACGCAGCATGGTCAAAGATTGGCTGCAACAATTACCGATCCAGTGTTTATTAGAAAGTTAGAATTGGGGTATCTACCGCAAAAAGCTTGTTTGGTAACAGTGAGTTTGAGTATGCCTTGGCGGCCCGATGATTGGGAGGGAGATGACCCTTGTTGGAAGTTGATTGCCGGTGTGATAGAGTTGTCGGAAGATGTTGTTGATGATGAAATTTAGTTTTTACCAAAATGGGCGATCGATTATTTATTTCTTTTTATTGACCGCAAAAACTCTGTTCGTGCTATAATTCTGCGGGACTATAGCAGAAAGGGGTGCTTTTTTATGAAAGCAGAGTTTTATTTTGACTGTCACAAATATATTTGCAGTTTAGTTCAAGTGGATTTTGTCAAAGAATTAAAAATTAAAAATCATCAAGGTTTTGTTTTGGCTGTTAAGCAAGGACAAAAGATTGGACTTTTGGGAAAAAGTCGCCATAATGCTAAACAAGTTGATGTATCTAAGCCACATTTTTATAATGTAATTAAAGCGGCTATGAGCGCTTTGGAATTAGAAACTAAAAATGAGGTGATATTAGATAGAAATCGAACTCTTGCTGATGCTGAAGAAATGATTCAGCAGCAAAACCGAGAAATTCGCCTTCTCAACGAACAGATTAGAATGCTTGCGACTAAGGTTGAGGAATTGTCAAGGGAAAAGCAGCAGTTATCAATGCAGCTAGTAGAGAAGGAAATCAGAGAAAATGAAATTAGTCAAGAAATTGATGATTTTCCTGCTTTCGAGGAAGATTTAGTGGTGGCGGAAATTGAGCAGGAGCTTGAAGAAACTGAAATTAGTAAAAAAATCGAAGAATTGTCGGTTCCAGCTTCTGGGTTGGACGTGCAGTTAATAGAAAATCTACCGGATTATGAGGGAATTGATGAAAAGAAACAAATGACCGAAAGCGATGTTAAAAGTGTCACTGTAGAAATTAGAGAAGAAGTAGAATTTCAAGGAGGCGAAACAGAAATTAAGCGACTGCCTAAAAGAGGTTCCCAGAGAAGGATGAGAAAGAAATAATGATGATATATCTTTTCTAGAGTGTGAGGCGCTATTTATAGCGAAAATGTGCGCCATATACACGCTAAATATAGAGTTGATGCGTATCTATTGTGCATCTTTTATTCCTCGCTATGTGGCAAATTTTCTCTAATTCTTGTCGGAAACCAACTGACGGCTGCTATTTGTCCGATCGCCCTGCTTTGTTCAATAAATCCGGGTACTTCTGCGATCGCCAAAAATGGAAAAGCTAAACTTTGAGCAGCACGATCGTATTTTCCCTCTACAAGCTGATATAGTTCTAAGGTTTGCCCGCGCTATCTCCAAAGTTCGGGAACGCCAAGGGAAGAATAGATTGTGAACTTATTTAGATAATAATTTGTGTAGTGAGACTCTACACCCAAATCCGGCGGCGGGTCTGTTTCTAAGTCAAAATTTTTGCTTCTGACTAAAGCTTAATTCTGGATTTAGAAACAGGTATCCGGTTCGATTTCTAGAAGCGGATTTTTACCGGATAAGATTAGGGTGTAGAGGAGGAATATAGGGAATAATATAAAGTTTTGTGACAATTTTCCACACTTGTGCTATTTGCCACATTTGTTCCTGCGAGATATCCTGCGCCCAAATATGATATAAAGCCAATCGGATTAAATGGGGATTTCCACCCACAAAATGTATTAGTTTCTCTACATCCTGTATTGGCAAATTCAATCCATGCCGAAGTGCTAAATCTTGCACTTGAGGGCTGGTAAAATCAGGTATTTCAACTGACAGCCCTAGATTAAATGGGGATTCATTGATATTGAGGGGAATATAAACTTCTGTCGAGTGTACTACTACTAACCGAAGTTGCTGCCAGATATTACTACTGCGATCGCCATACTTTCCTTTTTCGTACCAAGCTCGCAGCAGACCAAAAAAGTCAGAGGCAATTTCGGGGTGAGTGAAAACGCGATCGACATCATCTAAGGCGAGTACCAGCGGTGAATCGATTTGAGCTAATAAATAATTCTCAAAATAATCTGTGGTGTTATAATTGCTACCAAACATCTCATCCCAATAGTCTGCTAGTTTGTTCGGTAGCTTCAAGCTCCGACTCACGCAAGCACAAAACCATTGCAAGAATCGATCCAGATTGGTGAATACTTTTTCATCAGCCAGCTTGAGATTCAACACCACTGTTTGATAGCCCTGTTTTCTCCCCCGTTCCAGGATTCTTGCCATCAAGGAAGTTTTACCCATTAGTTGGGGAGCTTTGATGCGAATTAAGGCACCTGGTTGCAAAATCGCTTCGCAGGTGCGAGATTCAATGGGAGGGCGTTCTACATAAAACGCCGAATCGAGAGGTACTTGACCCCCCGGTAATTCAGGCTTTACATCTACACGATCGGGTTCAACTTCTTTAATCTGAGTTTCTGGCCAAGAATAATCAGATGGTTCCAAAATTAGATTAAAAGCCCTGAAATAGCGCTTGAGGGTTTGCTTATCAACGGTAGTAGAGCCATTATTGACCCGGAGCAAGGTATCTACAGCTAAGCCAGTGCGATCGCTCAACTTTTCAAGAGTGTACCGGTAGCCACAGTTTTCTTTAAATTCCGCCTCAGATTTCGCTTTCTGAAGTTTGCTCGATCCTTGAGGGGTAAGGATGACACCGCGCCTGCGTCTGTATTTAGGCTGATACATAGGGTTATTCAAGTTAAGGTACTGTACATTTAACTATTAAATTGAAAAAATAGAGGAAATGCTTTCAATCCCTCTCGTTTGCACCGGAAATCGTCTGCAATCCTACTGTATTAGCCTGGAACTTAAAAAACTAGATAACTTAATAGCCGTTAGTTAAGCTAAACAACCGAAATAAGAGAGTATTTTCCATGATTTTAGGAAATTTTTCTGAATTTTAGCAAATTTGGCTCATGAGGTGGCTAAATTGGCTACCAAGCTAAAACGGGACATTTTGGTTATAGACCCCTTTCTCCAAAGAAGTTTATTCTCCCGCCATAGAAGGGTAGCCGCTAAATTTTCCAGCTTTTACACCCCTACGGGCGGTATTGGCTGGGGATTTGAGGAGGAAAAATCCTTAACTTCGGATCTTAACTGCCAAAACTGCGATTGTTTACAGCGAGGACAAGAGGCAGACTGGACTTTAAGCTTGTTCAGCCAATGGCTGTCTTAGTGAAGGAACAACTTGATGCTAGATAAAGAAAGCTTGACAGAGAATGTAACAACGAATGTAACTATCCACAGATTTCGTTGCCTTATCGCTCAAAAAGCCACAAGTGAGACAAAATTAGACGAGCAACTCCTATTAAAACGCCTGTCTCAAGGCGACAAAAGGGCGTTCTGGCAGTTATGGATATGGCATCAAGATTATCTCTACCGTTGCTGTCAAACATGGATGGGAGGCGATCGGGTAGAGGCAGAAGAAGCACTGAGTCGAGCAAGGCAAAAAGCCTGGGAGAAAATGCCCTCTTTCGCTGACACAATTAGTTATCCTAAAGCTTGGTTGGCTCGACTAACTCATAATATCTGCATCGATATATATCGAGAACGCAAGAAAGGTGCAAAGGGTGTTGAGAACATTGAAAATATTTCAGAAGATGAGGGAATTGCTGGTAGCAGCGAATCACCCGAAGCTGCCATGCTCCGTCAGGAAACGAACCAACACATACGCCGTGCTATTAATAGTCTACCTGCCAAACTGCGAGACCCTTCCATTTTGCGGTGGTATGAGGAGATGCCTTACCGAGATATTGCCAAAAAATTGGCTCTTTCTGAGAATAATGTGCGTAAACGCATCCAACTGGCACGAGAGATTCTGCAAAAGCAGTTGCACAATTATCGTTTAGGTTTGGATACGGCAGAAGTCGAGGAACCGAACTCGGATGAACCGAAAACATCCGGATATGAAATGTTGAGGGTAGAAGAGTATGTGCAACAGCCAATTGATTATAAGGTAACAACTACTTATCTTGATTCACTGCTACATACGAGATATAGCTCATCCAGCCTTTTGAGTTGGAAATAATTCCGAAATCTTACGGAATACAGAGATTTTTAAGTCTGATTGTAGGGGCGAGTTTGGTACGTTGTTGCGCTTTAGCGCTCTTATGAAAACTCAGATAAGAGCGCTAACTCGCAACAACATACCTTAAAAGGAAAGTGTTGCAGATATTGGGGTGCATTTAAAAGCCATTAACTATAATAGGTTTACTCCAATATGTCTAGAGTCACTGCTACTTGCCTGGTACAGCTTAATCAGCTTACCGGGGTGGAAATGAATGCTTATCTAGTTTTAGATGAGAAACTCACCAGGCAAGATATCAAGCTTAAAACATTAACTAAATACGTACAAAAGTATCCGACTGGATGGAAGAAACGAAAGGAATTAGCCGAACTGCTATATGCAATGGGAAATTGGCAGCAAGCAGTGGAAGAATATCGCCAAGTGCTACAACGGCAACCTCAATTAATTGATGTGCAATTGCAATTGGGCAGAATATTACATTTGATGGGGAAAGAAACAGAGGCAATTGCAGTTTATGAAACAGCTAAAAGTTTATCTGATAACGAAGCAGTCGGACATCATATTAATGGATTAATTGCAGTGTGTCGCCGTTGTATTGAGCAGGCGGCGGTGTCTTTTGAACAAGCAACATTGCTAGAACCAGAGAATACGGCTCACTGGCTGGCTCTGGGATTTATTTATTTGGAAAAAGAAGCTCCCATTGCAGCGTTGCAAGCTTTTGATACGGTTTTGCAACTGAATCCGAATGAGGTTGTAGCGAATAGTCACAGCTACGATGCGTTGATGATGTTGGGGAACTTGCAGGAAGCGGAACAACTTTTGCAGCGAGTGCTGGAGGTGTTTCCCCAGGATTTGCGGAGTCTCAAACTGCTGGCGGATAGTCGCTGTGGTAGGGGATTAGTTGGGGGTGAGGAAGGTAAGCGGACAAAGCAAATGATTCAGACGATGCTGCGAATTACTCCCAATGCTGCTTATGTTCATGATTCGCTGGCGCAGTACCACTTGTTTCGAGGGGAGTGGAAAAAAGGAGTGGCTGTTTTGCAAGAGTTTGTCGAGCAGCATCCGCTGAATCTTGGTGGCTGGTATTTCTATGGGCGATGTCTCTTCCGCACCGGGAATTCTATTGCTGCGGCGGAAGCGATGCTGAAGGCGTATCGGTTGTATCCCAATGATGGGGAAATTTATCGGGCGCTGTGCGAGATTTTACCTGTGGCGGGGAGAGGAGATGAGCTCAAACCTTTAGTGGAAGAGATGTTGGAGCGGTTTCCAGAGCGCTGGAGTGTCTGGGCGACGACGGGACGGGTGCTGGTGGAACATTTTGAAGATATGGAGCGCGGATGTGCGTTCTCTGCTCAGGGAATGCAGCTACAGCCGCAGTTAGCTGATGCTTGGTTCCGACATGGGCGGGTGTTGGCGCTGGCGGGGCGACACCGGGAGGCGGTGGATGTGTTGGAGCAAGGTTGGCAGTTGTTAAGTAGTTAAACAAAATTAATTACATAAATAACTAATATGATATAATAAGAATATTAAGTATATTTAAAGAGGT